>NZ_RZOL01000390.1:0-5774 GCF_004022985.1 Mesorhizobium sp. M7A.F.Ca.ET.027.02.1.1
TCGCATAGGTGCCGGCGAGCGCGATCGGGATCACCAGGAAGGCGAGGATGAAGAGGATGGCTAAGGTCGCGGGGATGGTGCGGTTGCCACTGACCGCGACAAGCAGGCGGCGGTAAAGCGGCCAGCTGGCGAAAGCGATGACGAGCGCCGCCAGCACCGGAAACAGGAAGCCGTGGAAGAAATAAACGCCGGCGGCGACGATCAGCACCAGCAGCCAGCGCGCCGCCGACAGCGGCGGAATGACGGCGGACCTGAGCGGCGTCGACAGGCCGAACAGGCGTTGCTGCCGTTCCGGTTTCTGGATTTTTGCTTCCTTCAAACGCCTGGCTCTCCCAAACACCCCTCCTGTTTATGCACTGATATAGTGCAGCAATCGTGACGATAGTCCAAATCATTGGGGATCTCCCCCCTCGAGGGGGAGATGGCCGGCAGGCCAGAGGGGATCGCCGCGCGTGAAGCGCTAGCATTCTCTGTTCGCAAAGCAGGAGGTCGCGTCCAGTCGTGCCGACCCCTCTGTCGCCTTTGGCGACATCTCCCCCTCGAGGGGAGATTAGCAGCGCTACCCAAATTTCCCCGTCCTCGGGAATCCCTTCGGCACCATCCGTCCGGCCGACGCACGGGCACCGATCCACTCGGCCAGTTCCTCGCGCGACCTTGTGAAGGTGCGGTCGGCCGAATCCTGCCAGGAGAGGCCGGTCTCCAGCGTGAACGGTTTGAGATCGAGAAGGCCGCCATCCTTGTATTTCTGCAGCCGCACGCCCTTGCCGCGGCCCATCTCCGGAATCTCGGCGAGCGCGAACACCAGCATCTTGCGATTCTCGCCGACGATGGCGAGATGGTCGCCGGTGACCGGGATGCAGCGCTTGGCTTCGTCCGGCGCCTTGACGTTCATCACCTGCTTGCCCTTGCGGGTGTTGGCGACGACTTCCTCCTCCGGCACGATGAAACCGTTGGCGTCGTGCGAGGCCAGCAGCAGCTTGCGCTTCGGATCGTGAACGAAGGCGGTGACGATGTCCTGGTCATTGTCCATATCGACGATGATGCGGATCGGCTCGCCATGGCCGCGCCCGCCAGGCAGCCGGTCGGCGCCGATGGTGTAGAACTTGCCGCCGGTGGTGAAGACAAGAACCTTGTCGGTGGTCTGGGCATGGAAGGCGAGCTTGAGGCTGTCGCCCTCCTTGAAGGTCAGCGTCGAGAGATCGGCCAGATGCCCCTTCATCGCCCGTAGCCAGCCCTTTTCCGACACGACGACCGTGACCGGCTCGCGCTCGATCATGGCATGTGCGATGTCGGTCAGATCATGCTCGGGCGCGTCGGCGAACTGGGTGCGGCGCTTGCCGAGTTCGGTCTCCGGGCCGAACTTGTCGCGGATGTTGGTGACTTCCCATTTGATCGTCGCCCACTGCTTCTCGTTCGAAGCAAGCAGTGCCTCGATCTGCTTTTTCTCGGCGCTCAGGCCGTCGAATTCCTTGCGGATCTCGAATTCTTCAAGCTTGCGCAGAGCGCGCAGCCGCATATTGAGGATGGCTTCGGCCTGGGTGTCGGTGAGCGACCAGCGGGCCATCATCACCTGCTTTGGCTCATCCTCCTCGCGGATGATCCTGATCACCTCGTCGATGTTGAGGTAGGCGATCAAATAGCCGGCAAGTATCTCCAGCCGTCTTTCGATCTCGCCAAGCCGGTGTTTCGAGCGGCGGATCAAGACCTCGCGGCGGTGCTCGAGCCATTCCTGCAGCACGCCCTTCAGCGACAGCACGTTGGGCACCTTGCCGCGCGACAGCACATTCATGTTGAGCGGGAAGCGGCTTTCGAGTTCGGTCAGCTTGAACAGCGATTCCATCAGAATGCCGGGATCGACCGAACGGCTCTTCGGCACCAGCACGACGCGGACGTCCTCGGCGCTTTCGTCCCTGATGTCCTCGAGCAGCGGCAGCTTGCGCGCCATCAGCAGTTCGGCGATCTTCTCGATCAGCCGCGCCTTCTGCACGCCGTAGGGTATTTCGGTGACGACGATGCTCCAGGTGCCCCTGCCCTGGTCCTCCTGGAACCACTTCGAGCGCACGCGAAAGCCCCCGCGGCCGGTTTGATAGGCTTCGAGGATCGAGGCGCGGCTGTCGACGATGATGCCGCCGGTCGGGAAATCCGGCCCCTGGACAAACTCCATCAGCTTCGCCACCGGCGCGTCCCGGTTTTCGATCAGGTGAAGTGCGGCATCGCAAAGCTCGGCGGCGTTGTGGGGCGGGATCGATGTCGCCATGCCCACCGCGATGCCGGACGAGCCGTTGGCCAGCAGATTCGGAAAGGCGCCGGGCAAAACCACCGGCTCCTCGTCTTCTTCATTGTAGGTCGGCCGATAATCGACGGCATCCTCGGTGATGCCGGACAACAGTTCGGTCGCCACATCGGTCATGCGCGCTTCGGTGTAGCGCATGGCGGCGGCGTTATCACCGTCGATGTTGCCGAAATTGCCCTGCCCGTCGACCAGGGGATAGCGCATCGAAAAATCCTGCGCCAACCGCACCAGCGCGTCATAGATCGACTGGTCGCCATGCGGGTGGAACTTGCCCATCACCTCGCCGACGATGCGGGCGCATTTGGCAAAGCCCTGGTCGGGGTTAAGCCGCAGCAGACGCATGGCGTGCATGATGCGGCGATGGACCGGCTTCAGTCCGTCGCGCACATCGGGCAGTGCCCGGTGCATGATGGTCGACAGCGCATAGGCCAGATAGCGCTCTTCCAGCGCCTTCTTCAGATCGACCGGTTCGATATGATCGCCACCGCCATTTTCAGGCGGCAAAAGCCTTTTTCCCATGGGCTCGGACTAGCTGAGCGGGTGATTCGCGGCAATAGCCCGACAGAGATACCGGCCCTTCTGCAACATGAAACCGCACCCCGGGGGATGTCGGCCAACATCAGCCTGTTACATGCGGGTTCTATGGCCAAGCGCGACGATATCCGGCTATCGGCTCTTCATGACAAATTCACCGGTTTGCGCAAAGACGGTGGGATCGGGTTTGCCTTTCATCGCGATTTTTGACCAATGTGCCGGGACACGCCTTTTTCCGGTCCAGTTCGTCACGGAATGGTGATGGCGCAAATAATTGAAAAACAATTTCAGGACACTCTCAGGGACCTTGCGATGACAATCAAACGCTCAACTCTTAGGAAATTGGCCCTTTCGACCTTCTTGCTCACGCTGCCGCTGAATGCGGCCCTCGCACAGGATACGGCAGTGGCCGACCGGCTGAAGGCCGCGCTTGTCGCACAAGGTGTCGACATCACCTGGACCGGCGTGACCGGCGACAACACCAGCATGGTGCTGCAGGGCGTTGCCATCAAACCGGCGGCGGAGAAGGAAGCGCTTCCCATCGGCGACGTCAAACTCGAAGGTGTGACCGAGGCAAATGGCGGCTATGACATCGCCACCGTATCGACGGCTGCCTTCACACACAGCAAGGACGGCGTCACCCTCGACCTCAGCCCCTTCGTCATTCATGACATGACAGTTCCGGCCGACGGCGCCACCGGCCCGCTCGGCTCGCTGATGATGTACAAGTCAGCCGAACTCTCGAACATGACCGTCAAGGTCGCCGACAAGACCGCCTTCTCGATGGACGGCCTTGCCATCGAAATCACGCCGCCGGCGGACGGCAAGGCGATGGAATTCACGGCCACCACGGAGAAATTCAACGCCGACCTGACGCTGGTGGACGATCCGAAGTCCAAGGAAGTCATCAACGCGCTCGGCTACCAGAACATCGCGGGCAATCTCGAAATGGCCGGCACCTGGCAGCCCACGGACGGCAAGATGGAACTGTCGAAATACGACATCTCGGTCGAGAATGCCGGCACGCTCGGCATGACCTTCAATCTCGGCGGCTACACGCTGGACTTTATCAAGTCGCTGCAGGAAATGCAGAAGAAGATGGCGGCACAGCCTGAAGGCGCCGACAATTCGGCGCAAGGCATGGCCATGCTCGGCCTGTTGCAGCAGCTTTCGTTCAACAGCGCCTCGATCCGCTTCGACGACGATTCGCTGACCAACAAGGTTCTGGACTATGTCGGCAAGCAGCAAGGCATGTCCGGCAAGGACATCGCCAACCAGGCCAAGGCGATCGTGCCGTTTGGCATGGCGCAGCTCAACAATCCGGAACTGACGGCGCAGGTTACGGCCGCGGTCAGCAAATTCCTCGATGATCCGAAGAGCCTCGAAATCTCGGCCGAGCCGCCGGCATCCGTGCCGTTCGCACTGATCATGGCGGGCGCCATGTCCAACCCGCTCGACCTACCGAAGACGCTCGGCGTCACCGTCAAGGCCAACGAAGACTGATCGAAGTAGTTCCCTTCTCCCCGTCACTATACGGGGAGAAGGTGCCGGCAGGCGGATGAGGGGCAGCGCCGACGCCTACAAATTGCAATTCATGCCGAACCGATTGCCAGGCGTCAGCTGCAACGGCCGTTCGCCAATCGCCCGCATCCGCGCTGCCCCTCATTGTCCTGCCGGACATTTCTCCCCGTGTAGAGACGGGGAGAAAGGGCAGTTGCAACGCCGCCGTCAGTCCTTCTTGGGCACGGCAACGCGCAGCGCCAGGTCGCGAAGCTGCTGCGGGCTCGCTTCCGACGGTGCGTTCATCAACAGATCGTAGGCCTGCTGGTTCATCGGGAACATGGTGATCTCACGCAGGTTCTTGGCGCCGAGCAGCAGCATGACGACGCGGTCGACACCGGCGGCCATGCCGCCATGCGGCGGCGCGCCATACTGGAAGGCGCGGTAGAGGCCGCCAAAGCGCTCCTCGACCGTGGCGCGATCCAGCCCGACCGTCTCGAATGCCTTGACCATGGTTTCGGGCAGATGGTTGCGGATACCGCCGCTGGCGATCTCGAAGCCGTTGCAGACCATGTCGTACTGGAACGCCTTGATGCCGAGCAGGTCCTCGCCATTCAGCGCATCGATGCCACCCTGCGGCATCGAGAACGGGTTGTGGGCGAAGTCGATCTTCTTCTCTTCCTCGTTCCACTCGAAGAACGGGAAGTCGACGATCCAGCACAGTTCGAAACGCTCGCGGTCGACAAGGTTCAGCTCCTCGCCGGCACGGGTGCGCGCAGCCCCCGCGAAGGAGACGAACTTCTTCGGATCCCCGGCGACAAAAAAGGCCGCATCGCCGTCGGCAAGGCCGAGTTGAAGGCGGATCGCCTCTGTGCGCTCCTCGCCGATGTTCTTGGCGAGTGGGCCGGCGCCTTCGAGCTTGTCACCCTCCTTGCGCCAGAAGATATAACCCAGCCCCGGCTGGCCCTCGCCCTGCGCCCAGGAATTCATGCGGTCGCAGAAGGCGCGGCTGCCGCCGGTCTTTGCCGGAATGCCCCACACCTCGGCCTTCGGATCGTTGGCCAGGATGTTGGCGAACACCTTGAAGCCGGAATCGCGAAAATGGTCGGAAACGGCCTGCATTTCGATCGGGTTGCGCAGGTCCGGCTTGTCGGAACCGTATTTGCGCATGGCCACATCATAGGGGATGCGCTGGAAATTCTGCGTCACCGGCTTGCCGTTGGCGAAGGTCTCGAAGACCCCGCGCATGACAGGTTCCATGGTCGAAAGCACGTCGTCCTGCTCGACGAAGCTCATTTCAAGGTCGAGCTGGTAGAACTCACCAGGGAGACGATCGGCGCGCGGGTCCTCGTCGCGGAAGCAGGGCGCGATCTGGAAGTAGCGGTCGAAGCCCGACACCATGATCAGCTGCTTGTACTGCTGCGGCGCCTGCGGCAGCGCGTAGAAG
>NZ_RZOL01000391.1:0-5765 GCF_004022985.1 Mesorhizobium sp. M7A.F.Ca.ET.027.02.1.1
GGTGATTGGCAAAACCATCGATGCCAGCGTCCCTCTCCCCGTCACTATACGGGGAGAGGATGCCGGCAGGCAGGTGAGGGGCGGCGCCGGCGCCGGGAAAGGCTGGCTAATTTGATGCGGCGAACCCTATTTCGGCTCCGCTGTTACAGGATCGTAGGTGATTTCAACCTTTGCCTTGTCCGCCGTGTAATAGGTGACGGTGTAGGCGCCGCTGTCCCAGTCGACCTCGTCCACATAGCGAAAGCCGTCGCGCTGCTCGACCTTGGCGATGATCTCCGACAGCTTCTTGGCATTGGGCGGCGGCAGCGGCTTGTCGTCCGCGGCCAAGGCCGGCGCGACGGCGAAAAAAACGGCGACGCTTGTCGCGAGCAGAAATCTGGACATGGCTTTCCCTCAAGTTTCGTCGGACAGAAACTCGCTGATGTGCCGGTTTGTTCCGCGGCCGGAATGCGTGCCGATTCAGTCCAGCGGTTTGCAGCTGCCCGAATGAGGGGCCGCCGCCCGCTTGACTTACGCGGCGCGTCGTTGAGCGGGGTGGAGACCTGAACGGGTTCGGCGAGGGTCGACGGCGGTCACGATGCTGTGGTGGTGATCGCAATAGACGCGATCCGCCGAAGTTGGCCCGGCACAAAAACGATAACCGCCGGGTACCGACCGGTCTTCGCTCACCGGGAAGCGGCACTGATAGACGCCTAGCTGGATGAGGGGGACGTCTTTCGAAATTGGTCTGACATTTTCAGGCATGGTTTTTCAGGTTCCTGGTTCATAGCCATTGCCGGCTGACGGCCGCTGCGCGACCGCGTCAAAGCGAGCTTCTCTCGTTTTGGAGGGCTGTGGATCACCATGTGGTGTCGCTCGCAGTGTCAATGAAGCCCCGAAACCCTGCTTTCGCAAGCCAATCATTGCGACTTAAGGCCACACCGGCTGCTGGGCGGGGGCTGCGGAAGCGAATACATTTTGTCAGCAGACAATGTGGTCGCGCCCCGGAGCATCTCTTCGAACCGTTGCACCGGTGCTATGGTGTGCCTGCATGATCAGAGAGCAGGGATATGAGGCATGCCCGAAATCACACGCCGTACACTTCTTGCGTTCACCGCCGTGGCCTCGGTCATTGAACCGAAATTTGCCGAAGCGGAAGGTGCCTCACCCGAATTGCGGGCGCTAATCGGAGCCCATGAGGTCAGCTATGCCGGGCTTCACAGGGTTGTTCGTCGAGCGGGCAGCAGCAGCCACGAACGCAAGACGGCAGACCGGATTGAACAGGAAGCATTGCTGGCCATCTGTTCCTATCCGGCGATCAGCCGAGGCGACCGCCGGGCCAAGGCCGATTACCTGTTGACCGCCGAGGCTCGGGGTGAACTCGACCTGGAAGAGCACATGCAGGCCATCCTGCACTCGATGAAGCGCTGATCGCGGCTCGACCGGGGCATCTCCAGACATCGCCGACTTTAGCACCATGGCGACAAGCGGGTCGGGCATGGGCCAAGCTAATGAACGATGCTTTCAAGGAAGCCGTCGCGCCGTTCGACCTTGGCGATGATCTCCGACAGCTTCTTGGCATTGGTGCGGCGGCAGCGGAGCATCGTCCGCGGCAAAGGCCGGGCTACCGGCAAGAAGAAAGGCGACGCTGGTCGCCAGCAGAAATCTGGACATGGCTTTCCCTCAAAGTTTGTCGGACAGAACCTCGCTGGCGTGCCGGTTTGTTCCGCAGCTGGAATGCATGACCGTTTCGGCCCACGGATGGCCGCTCCTAATATAGCCACGGATTTTGAAGCGGCGCATCGTGGTTTTTGGTGCACCGTTTTTCTTCCGGGCACGACCCGGACGCCACCGCTTTCTGTCTGCCGTGGCTTCAGCAATCGGCAGCCTAGTGCTCTGTAGGGCCTTCGGGCCCGGGGCACGACTTCTACCCGCAAGTCATATTGCTTTCAGCGGAGATTCAATATTCTATGAACTCGGATTTGTGCTGGGAGGGGGAAACTATGCAACGGGTTTACGATGTATCGGCGGTTGATGTTCGCTTAGGTAAATCTCAAACCACAAAGATAATTATTGTTGCGTCAGGCCGCGTGCCCAGTGGCGGCTGGACAAACCCCGCACTTAGTCCTTGGTACTACGTCGACTCACCGGCGGATGGAATTCAAGACATCGACTTCTGCGCTGAGGAGCCTAGTGGGCTTGCTATCCAAGTATTTGTCCCGATCGTGAAAGAGATAACGGTCGAATGTGATGTGGTAAACTATTGGGGATCTGGCAGGCCCCTATTGGGGGTACGCGTCCACGCTCAGACCAACGCTGTAGTCGCTGAGATTGGTAACACTGATGAAAAGTCAGGAGTTGTTGTCTTCTCGGACAGGCCTGTACCATGGCCCTGGGGTCGCTTAGGCGATATGGCTCACAAAGACCCCGGCGGCGGCCCCGTTGTTCCGTGGCCGATTGGGAAATCTGCTGGCGATGATAACCCCTATCCTTTGGGGAGACGAGGCGATGACAGCCCGGTGCCGTTGCCCCTTGGAAAGGCTTTCGGAGAAGTGGATACACCAGCGCAGATAGGCGAGCTTCTTGGCCGCCCATGCCGCTGTTACACCAAGGGCGACCCACTGACTTTTGATCTGATGGCGAAGCGCGTGAATATTGAACTTGATGAACACCGCGTCATCCAGAGAATCTGGTTCGGTTGATCCATCATCGCGGAGAACACGGCCCACACCTACGAATGCCCCGCCGGCGGGCTGGCAGCTTTGGCCGTGTTGGGGGCAGACTGACGGCTGAAACCATCATCTCTTGGACGCCAGGACTTTTGGGGGAATTATGGCCGACCAGCTGCACATTCGCAAAATAATGGAAGAATTGGTTGCCGGCCGTATGCGCGTGCCGAACTTCCAACGGGGTTTTGTCTGGGATCCAGAGCGTGTCGCCTATCTCATGGACAGCATCTACAAGGGCTATCCATTCGGTTCCATTTTGCTATGGAGGACGAAGCAGGAGCTTACTCACGAGAGAGACTTGGGACCCTTCAAGCTCCCGCAGAATGATCCGTCCTACCCGACCGACTATATTTTAGACGGCCAGCAGCGCATCACCTCTATTTTCGGTGTGTTCCAGGCCGACATCAAGCTGACCGAGCGCCCGCTGTGGTCGAACATCTATTACGACCTGAATGCCCCTTATAATGCGCAGGATTCGTCGTTCATGGCGTTGCCGGACGAGGAGGTAGACCCGGACAGGCACTTCCCCATCAAAAGCCTGTTCGACCCGGTGGCCTATCGCAAGGAGACCGACGGCTACGACCCGGACACGATCGCTGTCATCGACAAACTCCAGTCGAAGTTTAAGGAAGCCTTGATACCGGTGCAGACCATTGACACAGAGGACAAAACGGCCGTTGCCATCGTGTTCGAGCGAGTTAACCAGCGCGGTGTCGAGTTAGACACCGTGCAGTTACTTAGCGCTTGGACATGGTCCGGCGATTTCGACCTCAACCAGAAGTTCGAGGAGCTCGCGCAGGATCTTGCCCCGTTCGGCTTTAAGGACATGGGGTCGGATAAAGACCTTCTGCTGCGCTGCTGCAGCGCCATCCTCGCCAATGACCCTTCTATTGAAGCACTCATTGGCCTCAACGGCAAAACCGTCCGTGAATCGTTCGAGACTGTCATCACCGGCATCAAGGGCGCTATCGACTTCCTGAGGAAGAACCTTGGCATCGCTGCACTCAGCAACCTGCCCTACGACAACCTGCTTGTGCCGCTTTCGGTGTTCTTCGCTGGAGAGCCCACAAAGCAGCACCAAATGAACGATGGCCAGCGCGCGCAAATCCTGAAGTGGTTCTGGCGTACCTGTTTCGGGCGTCGCCTGAACAGCCAGCCTATCAAGACACTCAGGGAGGACGTGGTTGACTTCAAGAAATTGAAGGAGGGCACCATTAAGGTACTCAACACGCCTCCGGTCCACCTCGACCACGAATTCTTCATGAAGATCATATTCCGGCTGAATTCGGTCCTTTCCGAACTTTCATCCTGATGCTTGCGCAACACCATCCACGCTCATTCATCAGCGGCAACAAGATATCGCTGGGGGCGGTGCTGAAGGAGTATAACCGCAACGAATTCCATCACATCTATCCGCGCAGCTTCATCAAATCGAAGCCAAACCTAGGGGAGTATGAGGAGTCCTGCCTCGCGAATATGTGCTTCCTGTCGCGCACGGATAACAACGCAATCTCCGGGGCTGCACCCAGCGAATACCGCGCCAAAATGCCTGACGACGTAGAAGCGATTCTGGAGAGCAATCTCATTCCGGCGGACATTTTCGAAGACAAATACTCAATCTTCCTGATTGAGCGAAGCGGATTGCTCTACGCCGCAGCGAATAAGCTTTTGGAAGAAACAGAGGGCGTATTCAGCTAGCCGCGCTTCCGCCACTTCTCCCAGCCGCTGCCTTTGCCGCGATCAAGTTATTTTGGTTTACGCGCCAGTGCAGAATTTTTATGGCTTGGGAAGGGACGAAATCATCCAACGTTTTGAAGTGGTTAGATGGTGGGCGATGCAGGGATTGAACCTGCGACCCCACCCGTGTGAAGGGTGTGCTCTCCCGCTGAGCTAATCGCCCGCTCGTTGCCCAAAGGCCAAGCGAGCCGCGATATAAGGGAGGCGGGTGCGGTAAGTCAAGGCGCTGTCCGGCGTTCTGACAGGGATCGGTTTTGCTGTGCTTTGCGCCCTGTCTCCGACCAACGCCGGCTACATTCCGTCAGTTTCCCGCAGCGGCAATCAGCTTCTGCGCCAGATCGAGCGTCAGGGCGTCGAAATGCGAAATCACCGCCGAGGGTTCGAATTCGCGGACATGGCGGTCGGTGTAGCCGAAATCGACCGCCACCACGGGGATGCCGGCGGCTTTTGCCGTGTCGATATCGGTTTGCGAATCGCCGACCATCAGCGCGCGGTGCGGGTCGCCGCCGGCCAGCTTGATGGTCTCGATCAGATGGCGCGGGTCGGGCTTGCGGAAGGCGAACGTGTCCTGGCCGGCGATGGCCGCGAAATGTTTGGTCAGGCCGAGCGCCTCGATCAGCGCCAGCGAGTTGGCTTCGTATTTGTTGGTGCAGATGGCGAGGACATAGCCGGCCTCCTCGAAGCGCGCTATCGCCTCGACGACACCGGGGTAGGGGCGCGACTTGCCGGGGATGTTGAGCGTGTAGTGGTCGAGGAAAAGCTTCAGCAGCCGGTCGTGCTCCTCGACGGCAAGCGATCGCTGATGGGCGGCGTGGGCCCGCTCGATCATCACCCGGCCGCCGTGACCGACAAAACGCCTGAAGCCGGCTTCGTCGACCGCGGCGATCTCGCTGGCGGCAAGGCTGTGGTTCAGGCTGTCGAGCAGGTCCGGCGCTGTGTCGATCAGCGTACCGTCGAGGTCGAACACGATGATCGGTCGGGTCATGGTCTGTCCTGGGCAGGTGTGCAATGGGCAGGCGATAGCGGCTGCGGCGCGTCAAGGCAAGCTGACTGGGGGCAAGCCGGCTTGGCAATCGCTTCAGACCAGTGACAGTTTCAACGTGTGGCGGGACCACCAATTGTGGAAGCCGGCGCTGCCCCTCATCGCCCTGCCGGGCACTTCTCCCCGTATAGTGACGGGGAGAAGTGGCTGGTGTCCGAACCGGATAGATAGGTAACAGAATGGACTGATTAGATGGGTGACAGTTTTCTTGTCCGCCGGGAGGACCGGCGATGGTTTGGCGAGAGACTGGCATCATGGATGAGCGGCTTCGGTTTGTT
>NZ_RZOL01000392.1:0-5753 GCF_004022985.1 Mesorhizobium sp. M7A.F.Ca.ET.027.02.1.1
CTGCACGTCCTTGGCGCGGGCCTCCTTGCCGTTGATACGGTAAAGCGAGCCGGCCTCACGCTCGATGCGGCGCGACACCTGCAGTTCGTCGGCATCGTTGAACGCAGCGGGCGCCGAGCGGTCACTGTTGTCGAGGAAAAGCGTGACTTCGGCGGTGTTGCGTGCCGGGCGCGTGCCCGAGCCGGAAAAGATGACGTCGTCCATGCCGGACGCGCGCATGTTCTTGTAGGAGCTTTCGCCCATCACCCAGCGCAGCGCCTCGACAAGGTTCGACTTCCCGCAGCCGTTCGGCCCGACAATGCCGGTCAGTCCGCGTTCGATGACGAACTCGCCGGGCTCGACGAAGGACTTGAAACCGAGGAGGCGAAGGCGCGAAAACTTCATTCGCGCCGCCCACTAAGCGGATTACCGTGGTTTTGCGATGAGAATTCGCGGCACGACCGGAAGCCGCGCACGCCGAAGCGCCGCCGCCTCAGGGCTGACTGGACGTCAGAGCAGAGGGTCGATGATGGCCGACATTTCCTCAATCGACATCGCCCCCTTGTAGGTCTTACCGTTGATGAAGAAGGTCGGTGTCGAGTCGACCTTGAATTCATTGGCGCCACGCTTCTGGACCGATCTCACATCGTCCAGAAGTTTCTGGTCCGTCAAGCAGGCCTCGAAGGACTCCTGTGTAAAACCGGCGAGCTTCGAGATTTGCAGCAGTGCATCCTTGGTGTTCTGAACGCCAGCCCAGTTCGCCTGCTGCCTGAACAGGACGTCGACCATAGGGTAGTAGTTGTCCTTGGCGCAGCGCGCCAGCATAAAACCGGCTTCGGCACTCGGATCGAACGGGAATTCGCGCAGGATGTAGCGCGCCTTTCCGGTGTCGATGTACTTGGTCTTCAGGTCCGGAAAGGTGGTCTCGGCGAAATGCGCGCAGTGCGGGCAGGTCATCGAGGCGTATTCGACGATGGTGACCTTGGCGTCGTCCTTGCCAAGCTGTTTGTCGGGCAGCGCACCCGGCTTCATCAGTTCCGCCATGTCCACGGTGCCCTGGGCTTCCGGCGCGGTGGCGGCGGCCGGCGTGGCCGGCGTCGCGGGGGCGGCCGGGGCCGCAGGCTTCACATCCGCGGCCTTCGCCTCCTCGCCAGAGTCGCTGCAGGCGGCGAGCAGGGCCACCGCCGGAATGGCGGCCAGCGAAGACAGGACGTTTCTGCGAGACAAGCTTTGGCCAAACGGGGGACGGTTCATACGAATCACCTGACAAGGGTTGGATTTTGCAATGCAAAGACACGAAAAGGCGAGAGTTGGCGCGAATTAAGGCATCTCGATCCCCAATCCAATCGCGAAACCTGACAAGGGCGATCACGAATGCGAGATATTGACGACGAATCCATGACTTTCTTCAAGACGCCTATGACTTTCTCTCCCCAATAATGGTCGCGCCAAGTCTCTCCAACGAGGCGCGCAGTTCATCATTATCGACCAGGCCGACAGTTCCCGACAATTTCGTCTTCTCAGCCGCCGTCAGCGGCCTCAGGGCCGGTTTGCGCCTTCCTTTGTCGGTTGTCACCGGCTTCTGCAGGATCCTGATGCGATTGATGGCGGTGAAGCCGAGGAAGGCATTGACCCGGTTGATGATCTCGCCCGTCTCGTGCTGCAGATGAAGTGCCGCCATGCCTTCGCAGGCAATGACCAGCACGGCCGGCTCGAACGGATCGTCCTCATGCATACGGCGCGGCCATTGGATTTTTTCGGGGCGCGAATGGCTGGCCAGCCGCGGGCCGGCGATCTCGTCCCATGACTGGACGAGGCCGATCGAAATGCCAGCCCGCTTGCGCAGCACCGGATCGAGGATCCTGGTCGCGAGATCGCTGACCGGGACGGGATTGCCGTAGGGCGTTCTGCCTGCCATGTACGTCCTCCAGCCAAGACCCCAGCAGATACCGGCCAGGCCGATACAGATCAATGGCACCAGCAGACCAGACCCGCAAGACCGTATCCTGGGATAGTGGCAAAGCCGCATCCGGGGATAGCAGCAGAGCTGCATCCGGGCATATCGCGTCCCGCCTGCTAGGCTGGTACGACGCGCATCACCGTGAATTGCCGTGGCGCATCACGCCTCGTGAGCATGCGCGCGGCGTGCGGCCTGATCCCTACCGTATCTGGCTCTCCGAGGTCATGCTGCAGCAGACCACCGTCGAAGCGGTGAAGGCCTATTTCCGGATTTTCGTCGAGAAATGGCCCGATGTCGGGGCGCTGGCCGCGGCGCCGGCGGAGGATGTGATGAAGGCCTGGGCCGGGCTCGGCTATTACTCCCGCGCCCGCAATCTCAAGGCCTGTGCCGATCTTGTGGCCGCGCGTGGCGGCCGGTTTCCCGACACGGAAACGGCTTTGAGAGAACTGCCAGGCATCGGCGCCTATACGTCGGCGGCCATCACGGCGATTGCCTTCGACCGTCCCGCCGCCGTTGTCGACGGCAATGTCGAACGCGTCATTTCCCGGCTGTTTTCGATCGCAACCCCGCTGAGCGAAGCCAAGCCCGAAATCCGTGCCCATGTCGATCGCATGGTGCCCGGGACAAGGCCTGGCGACTTCGCCCAGGCGATGATGGATCTCGGCGCCACCATCTGCACGCCACGCCGGCCGCGCTGCATGCTGTGCCCGCTGCGCGAAGACTGCAGCGCGGTCGTTTCAGGCGATCCCGAGCACTTCCCGGTGCGCCTGCCCAAGGCCGACAAGCCGCAGCGGCACGGCGCGGCCTTTGTCGCCGTGCGGGCCGACGGCGCCATCCTTCTGCGCAAACGGGCGGAGAAGGGTTTGCTCGGCGGCATGACCGAGGTGCCGACGACGGGTTGGACCGCGCGGATCGATGGGGCAACCACGGAAGCGGCCGCGCCGTTTCCCGCCGACTGGCGGCATGCGGGCCGCATTGCGCATGTCTTCACGCATTTCGCTCTCGAACTCGAAGTCTTTCACGCTCACATCAAAGGTGATGCGCCAGACGGGCATTTCTGGTCGCTCGCTCACGAGATTTCCGGCGAGGCGCTGCCGACTGTCATGAAAAAGGCAATCGAGGCTGCGATACCCGGCGCGACGAAAAAGCCGTCGCCACACAGTGCAAAGAGGCCCCATGACTGAAATACGCCACATCGTTTTCGACATCGGCAGAGTGCTGATCCACTACGATCCCAACATTCCGTTCAGCCGCCTCATTCCGGATGCCGAAGAGAGAAAGTGGTTTTTCGACAATGTCTGCACGCATGATTGGAACATCGAGCAGGATCGCGGCCGGACCTGGGAAGAGGCCGAGGCGCTGCTGATCGCGGACCATCCCGATCACGCGGAAAACATCCGCGGGTTCCGCCGCCACTGGCACGAGATGGTTCCACATGCCTATGACGACAGTGTCGCCATCATGGTCGGTCTGATCGAGAGCGGCCACGACGTGACCATGCTGACCAACTTCGCCAGCGACACGCTGGCCGAAGCCCGCGAGCGCTTCGATTTCCTCAATCGTCCACGCGGCGTCACCATCTCGGGCGAAATCGGCATGATCAAGCCGGATCGCGGCATCTACGATCACCACGTCGCCGCGTTCGACCTCGAACCGTCAGCCACACTGTTCATCGACGACAGCCAGAAGAATGTCGACGGCGCCAAGGCGGCCGGCTGGCAGTCGGTGCTGTTCACCGATGCAGAGACGCTTCAAGCAGACCTCGAACGTCTCGGAATCAAGGCTTGAT
The DNA here is from genome assembly GCF_004022985.1 of Mesorhizobium sp. M7A.F.Ca.ET.027.02.1.1. Taxonomy (NCBI): domain Bacteria; kingdom Pseudomonadati; phylum Pseudomonadota; class Alphaproteobacteria; order Hyphomicrobiales; family Phyllobacteriaceae; genus Mesorhizobium; species Mesorhizobium sp. M7A.F.Ca.ET.027.02.1.1. The sequence continues at coordinate 3,729 of NZ_RZOL01000392.1, forward strand.
TTGAATCACTTCGCGCGATCCGTTGAGCTTTGAATCAACGGCATTCGAAGCAATTGGCAGGGGTTCAGGCCCCTGCCCGCTCCATGCCGAGCCGCGCGATGCGGCGAAGCTCGTCGATCGGGGTCAGGCCACCGCTGCGCTCATAATGCCAGAAGGTCCAGCCGTTGCAGGCATCCAGCCCCTGCACTTCGGCGCCGATCTTGTGGATCGAACCGGCGCTGTCGCCGATCGCCACCGTACCGTCGGCGCGCACCTTGGCGGCCCAGCGCTTCTTGGCGTCGTAGAGCGTCGCACCCGGCATCATCAGGCCGGTGTCGATCAGGCTGACGAAAGCAACGCGCGGTTCGGCCCGCTTGCCGGTCAGCACGGTGAGATCGGCGCCATCCAGTGGCCGCACCGCGTCGATGCGCTCGTTGGCGGCGTCGATATAGGCCTGCTCGCGTTCGATGCCGACGAAATGGCGGCCGAGACGCTTGGCCACCGCGCCCGTGGTGCCTGAGCCGAAAAAGGGATCAAGCACGATGTCGCCAGGTTTGGTCGAGGCCATCATGATGCGGGCAAGCAGCGCTTCCGGCTTCTGCGTCGGATGCAGCTTGTCGCCATTGTCGTTCTTCAGCCGCTCGCCGCCGGTGCAGATCGGAAACAGCCAGTCGGAGCGCATCTGGATGTCGTCGTTGGACGCCTTCATCGCTTCGTAGTTGAAAGTGTACCCCTTGCCCTTCTGGTCGCGCGTAGCCCAGATCATCGTCTCATGCGCGTTCTGGAAGCGGCGGCCGCGGAAATTCGGCATCGGGTTGGTCTTGCGCCAGACGACGTCGTTGAGGATCCAGAAGCCGAGATCCTGCATCTTGGCGCCGACACGGAAGATGTTGTGATAGGAGCCGATGACCCAGATGGTGCCGTTGGGTTTCAGCACCCGGCGCGCCGCCAGCAGCCAGGCCCGCGTGAAAGCGTCATAGGCCTCGAAACTCTCGAACTGGTCCCATTCGTCATCGACGGCGTCGACCTTCGACTGGTCGGGGCGGTGCAGGTCGCCGTCGAGCTGCAGATTGTAGGGCGGATCGGCGAAGATGACGTCGATCGATTTTTCGGGCAGCCGGTCGAGCGCGGCGACGCAGTCGCCCTTGAGGATCGTGTCCAGCCATTCGGATTGCTGGGGGGCGTGGGATAGCTCGTCGAGAAGACGCACGGCAGACATTCTGACACCCAGGGCACGCGTTACTGTTTACTCCTGGTTATGGTTACCGATCAGCGTAAATATTCCGTGAAGGCCAAGGCACGGGTGGGGCGAATTTGCGAAGGCGGCCCTGTTGGTGTATGCCGCGCCGCCTGAGCCTTCCGAGGCCGCTTCGCCCTCCCATTGTCCGGATCACCATGCCCCAGCCAGACCTTGTCATCTTCGATTGCGACGGCGTGCTCGTCGATTCCGAGATCATCGCCGCCCGTGTCGACGCCGAGCTTTTGACCTTGGCAGGATACGAGATATCGGCTGAGGAGATTTCGGAGAGCTATGCCGGCCTGACCTTCAAGGACATCATGCTGCGGGTCGAGGAAAAGTCCCGCATCCCCTTCCAGGCCTCTCTGATCGACAGGGAGGAACAATTGGTCGACCGCAAACTGCGCAGCGACGTCCGCGCCATCGATGGCGCGCGCGAGGCCGTTGCCGCGGTAACCGTGCCGCGCTGCGTCTGCTCGAATTCACGCTCCGAGCGGATCGAATTCATGCTGGAGAAGGTGCATCTTTTGCCGTTTTTCGCCGACCGGATTTTTTCGGCGATGGAAACACCGACCGGGAAAACGAAACCGGCGCCGGACGTGTTCCTGTTCGCGGCGGAGAAACTCAACGCCAACCCGGCGAACACTTTCGTCATCGAGGATTCCGTGCACGGCGTCCACGGCGCAAGGGCGGCGGGCATGCGGGTGATCGGCTTCACCGGAGCCGCCCACAGCTATCCCGGCCATGCCGACGCGCTCACCGAGGCCGGCGCCGAAACGGTGATCCGCCGCTGGGCGGAGCTGAAAAGC
>NZ_RZOL01000393.1:0-5719 GCF_004022985.1 Mesorhizobium sp. M7A.F.Ca.ET.027.02.1.1
GCTTCCTGGGCACGGGCGGCCAGCTTCTGATCTGCCGCGTCGAAGGTGCCGGCGATCTGGCTTGCGCGAGCGGCCAGCTGATCGGCGGTTTCATGCGCGCGGGCCAGCAGCGAGCTGGACGTATCGTCGGCACGAGCAAGCAAGGCGTTGGACGTGTCTTCGGCGCGAGCGTGGAGGCGACGGTCTGCATCCTCGAAGGTGCGGGCGATGTCTTCGGCCCGCGCCAGCAGGGCGGCGGACGTCTGCTCGGCGCGCTCGGCGATCTTGCGGTCGGCGTCGCTGAAAGCGGCACCGGCCTGCTCGTGCAGGGTGCTGGTGACTTCCAGCACCTTTTCGCGCAGGGCGCCGGCGACAAACACGGCGCTCTTCTCGAGCACGGCGCGGACGTTGTCTACGCCTGTCGAGAGCGCACGCTCCATGGTGCCGGCACGCTCCTCGATGATGCCGGTCTGGCGGCTGAATGCCTGCTCGATCTTCTCGACATCGCCTGCGATAGCGGCAGAGATGTCCGAGCTTCTGGCGGCGATCTGGTCGATGTGGCCCGACAGCGAGCGGTCGACATCCTTGCGGGTCTCGGCCAGCTTGCCGAGATCGTCTTCCAGCGCGAGGGTCAGCATATTGCGGCCTTCGGCGAGCTTGCCGACATGCCCGGCGATGATGTTGTCGATATCGCCGCGGCTTTCGGTGAGCTTCTGCAGGTCAGTTTCGAGGGCGCGTTTGAGAATGTCGCGACCCTCGGCCAGTTTCTCCACCTGGCCGGCGACCAGGCCGTCGATGCTGGAGCGGCTTTCGGCCAGCTTGGCGAGGTCGGCTTCCAGCGCGCGCTTGAGAACATCGCGGCCCTCGGCGAGCTTCTCAACCTGGCCGGCGACCAGGCCATCGATGCTGGAGCGGCTCTCGGCCAGCTTGCCGAGATCGTCCTCAAGCGCTTTCGACAGGGTCGAGCGCTCCTGGACGAGCCTTTCCGCGTGGCTGTTGACGAGGCCGCCGACGTTTTCGAGGTCGGCTTCAAGCGCTTTCGACAGCGTCGAACGGTCCTGCACGAGCCTTTCGGAATGGCTGTTGACCAGGCCGTTGACGCTTTCGAGATCAGCCTCGAGCGCCCGGGCGAACTGTGCCCGGTCATCGACCAGTTTCTGCGACTGGTCGGCAATGGTGCCCTTGATCGCATTGAGGTCGGATTCCAGAGCACGCCGCAGGATATCTCGGCCCTCGGACAGCTTCTCGACCTGACCGGCAACCAGCCCGTCGATGCTGGAACGGCTGTCGGCCAGCTTGGCGAGGTCATCCTCAAGGGCCCTCGACAGGGCGGAGCGGTCTTGGACGAGCTTGTTCATGTGATCGGCGATGACGCTGTTCACATTCTGCAGATCGGCTTCCAGGACCCGGGAAAGCTGACCGCGATCCTCGGCCAGCTTTTCCGACTGGCTCGATATGACGCCCTTGATCGTGTTCAGATCGGATTCCAGCGCGCGCTTGAGAATGTCGCGGCCTTCCGCCAGCTTCTCGACCTGACCGGCGACCAGACCGTCGATGCTCGAACGGCTTTCAGCCAGCTTGGCAAGGTCGGCCTCAAGCGTCTGGGACAGCAGGCCGCGGTCCTCGGCCAGCCGTCCCGAGTGGCTTTCGATCAGGCCGCGTATTCCGGACAGATCGCTGTCGAGCGAATGGGAAAGCTGCGTGCGGTCCTCCGCCAGTTTGGCGGAATGGGTTTCGATCAGGCTCTTGATGCCGACGATGTCGTTTTCCAACGCCTTGGCGAGCACGGCGCGGCCCTCGGCGATCTTCTCGACCTGACCGGCGACCAGACCGTCGATGCTGGCGCGGCTGTCGGACAGTTTGCCGAGGTCGGCCTCCAGGGCGCGTGACAGAATGTTGCGACCCTCGGCAAGTTTTCCAACATGCCCGGCCACCATTTCGTCAATAATCGTACGAGCTTGCACCAGTTTCCCGGAGTCTTCATTTAGGGCAGTGGAGAGCCTGTTGCGGCCTTCTTCCAGCCTTTCGAGATGGCTGCCGAGCGATGCATCGATGGCCGCCCGCGATTCATTGACCTTGCGCAGGTCCTCTTCGAGAGCGCGCGAGATCAGGCTGCGGCCTTCGGCCAGCTTCTGCACCTGGTTGGTTACCGCCGCATCGATGCCGGCGCGGCCCTCGGCGAACTTCGCCAGGTCGGCCTCCATGGCCGCGGCCATGCGCTCGCGGCTTTCGGACAGTTTCCTGCTGTGGTTCTCGACGGCTTCCTCGATGCCGACGCGGGCGTCGGCGAGCCGCTGGATGTCGCTGTCGAACGAACGCGACACGACATGGCGGGCGGCCTCCATGCGCCCGGCGAAGTCGCTGGCGCGGGCTTCGAGCATGGAGGAGGTCGAGGTGACGATGTCGGCCATGTCGGCGCCGATCTGGGTCTTGCCCTGATCGATCATCGCCGACAGCGTGTCCTTGCTCTCGGCGAAGGTGTGCGCGATTTCGCGGGCGCGCTCGACCAGCGTTTCGTTGATCTGGCGGGCGCGGGCCTCGAGTGCCGCATTGAGCTTCTGCGTTCCGGTGTCCAGCGCCTCGGCGCGGGTCTGGAACTCGCTGATCAGGGCCTGGCCGCGTTCGGCGAGCGTCCGCTCGATGCCGTTAAGGCTGGCCTCGAACTCGGAATTGAGGGTGCGTGCGGCGCCGCCGAGCAGCGACACCATGCCGGTGGTGCGATCGTCGAGCAGATCGGTCAACGACCGTGTCAGGCCGTCAGTGGTGTCCGTCAGCTTGGCAATGCGGGTGTCGAGAAGGCTGGCGAAGGCCTCGCCCGAGGTCGACAGACGGTCGGTGATCGAATCGAGCCGGCCTTCGACGGAATCGAAGATCGACATCGAGCTTTCGTTGATGCGATCGATCAGCGTGTCGCCGGAATTGGTGATCGTCATCGACAATTTGGTCGATGCATTGAGGATCGAGTCGCGGATGATGTCGGAAGCGGCGCCGATCTCGTCCTTCAGCGTCTCATGCGCGCCGGTGATCGAGGCGCGGACGCGCTCGGCATGGGTGACGACGGCTTCGCGCTCGCTGCCGAGCCCGTCGACCAGCGAGCGGATGCGGGATTCGTTCTCGGAATAGGAGCGTTCGATCTGGTTGACTTCGCTGTGGACAAGCGTTTCCAGCTCGACGGCGCGGGCAAGCGTGCGTTCGATGCCTTCGCCCATGGCCGCGACCTCGCGACGAACGGCCTGGCCGATCATCATGACGCGATCCTGGGCAAGGTTTTCCGGCTCGGTCAGGCGGAAGGCCACTTCGGTCATCGACTGTGCGGCGATGCGCATTTCCTGGGCGCGGCGAATCATGGCGGCGAAGGCCCAGAACAGGATGACGGGCACAATGGCCGCGACCGCAAGGCCGATCAACTCCGGACGGGCAAGGAACTGGTCGAGCGTACGGATTCTCCAGATGCTCGGTCCGAAAAGCAGATTGGCCAAACCGCCGGCGCCAGCGAACCAGGCGAGCGAAACGAAGGCAACGACCCAGTAAATGGTGTTCGAGGCACGCCTGTTGAGGCTGTGCAGGAGCGTCTTATAGTCCTTCTGGCGATCGTCATTGGCCGGTGCGAAACCAGCGGGCTGGGCGCCATTGCGCGGTTCCACGGGGCGCAATTCGGCAGGCTTTGCCTTGGGCGCGGGTTTCGCGGCGTGGTTCTGATTGACTACGGGCTCCGGGTTTTGTTCCGGCTTATGATTGCGTCCCTCGCGCGCCAACTCGTCGGCCGCCTGGGATATCTGAGCTTCCAGATCCTCCATAGAAGCCGCGATGTCGAGGTCGCCGCTGCCAATCTCGTTGCTGAGGTCGAGATCGAGCGCCTTTTCCAGTTCCCTGGCCACGTCGCTGTCGAGAGTTCTCGTCGTCGTTGGTTTCTTTGCCATGCCTTCGCTACCCTGTACTAGCTGCCGCGGGCTAATAATTCTGTTTGTCTTGCCCCGCGCAGGAGGCTGAAAATGGACCCCTCGTATCGTAATGACACAGGGGGGTAAAGAAAACATGCATTCCGCGGGATACGTAAAACTTTAAATATAAGGTTAACGGAACTGTGATTTGGGCGCCGCTTTGGCAACATTTTTCCCGGCCATTCATTAACCCGTTGTCCATTGGATTCGCCTAGGTTTTTGGGCGAATCGAAGAAACGGAGTTCGAGTTCATGCGTGGCGAAAGCGGCATTGCCTTCTCAATGCCCGGGGGCGACGTATCCGGACCAAGGCGGTCACGGCCGGTCGATTTGGCACACCTTGCCCGCCAGACGATGGGTGACCGCAGCCTTGAGCAAGAGGTGCTGGCGCTGTTTGTACAGCAGGCGCTGTCCGTGCGCGACAGAATAGTCGACGCCGACATCAAGGACCGGCTTCTGCTCGCCCATGGATTGAAGGGTTCGGCACGGGGCGTCGGCGCCTTTGCCATCGCCGATTGCGCCACCGAGATCGAGCACCGGCCGGAAGACGGCCAGACGCTCAAACGGCTTGGCATGCTGATCGACGAAGTGCGCGATTTCATCGCCGCCATCAACCGCTGAATCCGCGCTGAACCCGATTTGCGGAAAAACGTCATCGGGCGGCGCTTTCATGCGGCAGTTGACTTGTCAGCCGGAGTGATTATCTCGGCTGGAACTCCCTTCAGGTGACAAATGACCAAGCTGACTTTCATCGCCCATGACGGCACGCATTTCGACATGGACGCCGAGAACGGCTCTACGGTCATGGAGAACGCGATCCGCAACGCCGTGCCCGGGATCGAAGCCGAATGCGGCGGTGCCTGCGCCTGTGCCACCTGTCACGTCTATGTCGACGAAGCCTGGACGGCTGAAGTCGGCGAGCCGGAAGCGATGGAAGAGGACATGCTGGACTTCGCTTACGACGTCCAGCCGAACTCACGGCTGTCGTGCCAGATCAAGGTGCGAGACGCGCTCGACGGTCTCATTGTGCGGGTGCCTGCCCGTCAGGGATAAGCGCAGTATCTTTGCCAACTGATTTTTCCCGCTGCGGCTTGGCAGCGGAGCGATGGTCATGCAGTGTCCTGTTGTTTCACTACAGCGCCGCGCGTCCTCTTGGGCGCGCAAAGGACGCTGTAGGACTTTATTTTGCGCATGATCCTTTCCGAAAATCGATCCGATTTTCGGGGTCATGCGCAGCGAGGCACAGGCATGACCGACATTATCAGGACAGACGTGCTTATTGTCGGGGCAGGGCCGGTTGGCCTGTTTGCCGTGTTCGAGCTCGGCCTGTTCGACATGAAGTGCCACCTGATCGACATTCTCGATCGGCCGGGCGGCCAGTGCGCGGAACTCTATCCGGAAAAGCCGATCTACGACATTCCAGGCTGGCCTTCGATCTCGGCGCAGGGGCTGGTCGACAAATTGCTCGAGCAGATCGCGCCGTTCAAGCCTGATTTCAGCTACAACCGAATGGTTTCCAGCCTGGAAAAACTGGAGGATGGCAGTTTTCGCGTCACCACCGACGAAAACGAGGTGTTCGAGGCCAAGGTGGTGGTGATTGCCGCCGGCGGCGGCTCCTTCCAGCCCAAGCGTCCGCCGATCCCCGGCATAGAGCCCTATGAAGGCAAGAGCGTCTTCTATTCGGTGCGCCGGATGGAGGATTTTCGCGGCCATGACCTCGTTATTGTCGGCGGCGGCGACTCGGCACTCGACTGGACGCTGAACCTGCAGCCGGTGGCAAAGAGTGTGACGCTTGTGCAC
>NZ_RZOL01000394.1:0-5715 GCF_004022985.1 Mesorhizobium sp. M7A.F.Ca.ET.027.02.1.1
CTTGCCGATCTCGAGCATGAGGTCGCCGGCTGCCTGACGGAACTGCGCCACATCGTCGACGACATGCGGCCGAGCGTGCTCGAACTGTTCGGCCTGCGCGACGCGGTCGAGGCGCATCTCAACCGCAGCGTCGCCAGGGCCAAGCCGCCGATCGCCGTGCGCATCGCCGACACCAGCGACGGCGGTGCCGACAGCCTGGCCGAGCCAGTGCGGACCGCGCTCTACCGGATCGTGCAGGAAGCGATCAACAATGCCGTTCGCCATGCCGCGCCGCACCGCATCGACGTGCTGTTGGCGTCGACCGCGAGCGTGCTGCGGGTCATCGTGACGGATGACGGCCAAGGCTGCGGCACCGTCGACCCGGCCGCGTATGGCGGCATCGGCCATATGCACACGCGGGCAGCCCTTATCGGGGCGCGGCTGCGTATCGGCCAGGCCGGCCGCAAGAACGGCGGCACCCGTGTCGTCGTCGAGATCGACCGCCAGCCGTCGCGAGAATTGGCGGCGGCTGCAGCGGTGCCTGGCGAGTTCGCCGTATCGGAGGCCATGTGATGCTTGTGATGATCGCCGAGAATGACGGGCTGCACCGTAGCTTCGCGCGGCGAACGGTGGAGCAGCTGTGGCCCGGCGACGTCGAGGTGATCGAAGCGAGCGACGGCGAGGACGCCATCAACCTGGCGGCCGAACGCGAGCCACTGCATGTCGTGCTCGATTTGCAGATGCCCAAGGCGACGGGAATCGAAGTTGCCAAGGCGATCTGGAACCGTCGCGCCGGCACGCACATCCTGTTCTGGTCGAATTTCGCCGACGAAGCCTATGTGCGCGGCGTGGCGCGCATCGTGCCGCCCGGTTCGGTCTACGGCTATGTGCTCAAATCGGCGACGGAGGAAGGCATGCGGTCCGCGCTGCGCGGGGTTTTCCGCGAAGGCCACTGCATCATCGACCGCGAAATCCGCGGCATCCAGCACCGCGTGCAGGACAAGTTCGAGGGCATCACCGACGGCGAATATGAGAGCCTGATCGACATCGCGCTCGGCCTGACCGACCGGGCGATCGCGGCGCGGCGCGGCCTGTCGATCCGTGGTGCGCAGAGCCGCATCAAGCACTGCTACGACAAGCTCGGCATCGTGCCGGCGGAGGACGGCGCCGGCGATGCTTCCGTGTTCAACTCGCGGACACGGGCGATCTATCTCGCCATGGCGCGTGGCCTGATCAACATCGACGCACTGCGCCGCGAACAGGACCGGCTCGATGCCTGGCTGGCGGAGCACTGAAACAGCGGCGGCCACGCCCCGGAACTTCGGAAGGTCAGGCGCATTGCTAGTGAACGCCAACTCAATGCCTGCGGACCCGAAGTGCGACCCTCAATCACAGATTCATGGCATCTGGTGCGTGAAAGCATAGTCGGCTTCATCAACGACAATGCGCTTAGCCATGGTGCTGCGATGGCTTTCTATGCCACCACTTCGCTGGCGCCGATCTTGCTGATCGTGGTTGCGATTGCTGGTCTCGTCTTCGGCCACGATGCCGCACAATTGGCCTTGTCCGCGCAGATATCAGGGCTGATGGGACCGGAAAGCGCCGATCTCCTGAAGACTGCGCTGGAAAGTGCATCCGGCAGCCTGTACGGCACCTGGGCCGCGATCATAGGGCTGGTCACATTGCTGGTGTCCGCGTCTGGTGTCTTCGGCGAGATGCAGCAATCGTTGAACACGATCTGGAAGATCGAACCGCAAGGCAATTCCCTGTCGCGTCTGGTGCGGGCGCGGGCCGCCAGTCTGGGGTTGGTGGCCGCACTCGGGTTCCTGTTGCTGGTCTCTCTCATCGCAAGCACTGCGATTTCGGCACTGGGCGATTTCATCAACGCCTATCTGCCGTTCGGAACGATCATACTCAGCGGGATCAACGGCGTCGTTTCGTTTGCACTTATCTCGGTGATGTTTGCCGCCATCTACAAAGTTTTACCCGATCGAACCCTGGAATGGCGCGATGTGGCAATTGGCGCTGTCGGGACCGCGGCCCTGTTCACACTGGGGAAATCGCTTATCGGCTGGTATATCGGCACCAGCGCGATTGCGTCTTCGTATGGCGCCGCTGGCGGCCTGCTCGTCATATTGCTCTGGGTTTACTACTCGTCGGAAATTTTCCTCCTCGGCGCCGAGTTCACGCGCGCCTATTCCGTTCGGCACGGCAGCCGGTCCGACCTGGGCACCTTGGTTGACAGGTCTTTACCCGCGCAGCACGACTGAGCTCGAGCACGGCAGGAGTCCAACTCTGCCGGCGTGCGCGAGCGCAGCCCTGACCGCTTTTGCAGCGTGTTCGCCGGCCCTGATCTGACGTCGTCGCTATCCCGTGCTCGATAGGCACGGCCGACTGTGCAAACGCACAGTCGGCCGTGCGCTTTGACCCGTATCGGCTCGTCGGCACCGCGCCTACGCTCTGCCCCAACAAGAAGCCTATATCGGGAAGCGCTCATGCCATTTGTCACCATGCGGAGTAGCACGGCTGTTCGCGCCGGGAGCCGATGATGTCGGTGTCGGCGCGTGCGCGCCATTCCGGCTTCGACGATGTCGTCGGCGATGCGACCATTGAGACGGTGGCGAGCGGCTTCGGCTTCCTCGAAGGGCCGGTCTGGCACCCCTATGAGAAATGGCTGGTCTTCTCCGACATTCCGGAAAGTCGGATCTATCGCCGCAGTGCCGAAGGCGAGATCGAGCTGTTCCGCGCGCCGAGCCACAAGGCCAATGGCAACACGCTGGACCGCCAGGGGCGGCTGGTCACCTGCGAGCACGCAACAAGCCGGGTGACCCGCGCCGAGCCCAACGGCGGCGCGACGGTGCTTGCCACGCACCATCAGGGCAAGCAGCTCAACAGCCCGAACGACATCGTCGTTGCCACCGGCGGATCGATCTACTTCACCGATCCGGGCTATGGCCGGAGGGAATTCTATGGCGTGCCACGGCCACAGGACCTGCCGTTCCAAGGCGTCTACCGCATCGATGGCGACGGCGCCCGGCTGACATTGCTGGCCGACGATTTCGGGCAGCCGAACGGGCTTTGCTTTTCGCTGGACGAGTCGCGGCTGTTCATCAACGACACCGAACGCGGGCATATCAGGGTGTTCGGCGTCGAAGCCAATGGCGACCTCGATGGCGGCGCGGTGTGGGCAGTGACCGAGGGCGAGGGGCCGGGGGCGCCCGACGGCATGAAGATCGACAGCCGCGGCAATCTTTACTGCACCGGACCCGGCGGCATCCACATTTTCGACGCGTCGGGCGCCATTCTTGGCGTCATCCGGACACCTGAAGATTGCGCGAATTTCACCTTCGGTGACGACGATTTGCAAAGCCTCTACATCACCGCGTCGACGTCGCTGTACCGGCTCAGGGTGCGCGTGCCGGGATTGAGACTGTTTTGAGCTCGCGACAATCCGTGCTCAAATCAGAGTTGGGAGTGAGGCCGGGGTCAAAGCCGGTGGGAATGCAGCAGTCAACACATCTGGGAGGATAACGACATGAAGAAACTGTTCGTTCTGGGAGCCTTGGCGGCAATGCTCGCCTCGGGCACGGCGCTGGCCGACACCAGCGGCAAGAAGATTGCCTTTTCCAACAATTATGCCGGCAATTCCTGGCGGCAGGCGATGCTCGACAGCTATGGCATCGTCACCAAGAAGGCGGTCGCCGACAAGATCGTCGGCGCGGCCGACATCTTCACCACCGCCGACAAGGAGGTGCCGACGCAGGCAGCACAGGTGCAGAACCTGATCCTGCAGGGCTATGACGCGATCGTCATCAACGCGGCCTCGCCGGATGCACTCAACGGCGCCATCAAACAGGCCTGCGATGCCGGCATCGTCGTCGTCTCCTTCGACGGCACCGTGACCGAACCTTGCGCCTACCGTGTCGTCGTCGACTTCAAGGACATGGGCAAGCAGGAAATCGAGCAGATGGCCAAGTTCCAGCCCAAGGGCGGCAATCTTCTGGAAATCCGTGGGCTTGCCGGGACCTCGATCGACGATGCCATCCATGCCGGCATCCTCGAAGGCGTCGCCGCCCATCCCGAGTTCAAGATCGTCGGTTCGGTGACCGGCGACTGGGACCAGACGACGGCGCAGAAGGCGGTTGCGACCATCCTGCCGTCGCTGCCCGACATCGTAGGCGTCGTCGACCAGGGCGGTGACGGTTACGGGGCGGCCCAGGCCTTCGCCGCCGCCGGCAAGCCGCGCCCGACCATCATCATGGGCAACCGCCAGGACGAGCTGCAGTGGTGGAAGGAGCAGAAGGACAAGGACGGCTACCAGACCTGGTCGGCTTCGATCGCGCCCGGCGTGTCGTCGCTCGCCTTCTGGGTGGCGCAGCAGGTGCTCGACGGCCGCACCGACATTCCGCACGATCTGCTGGTGCCGTATCTGGCCTTCACACAGGACGATTTCGAGGCCGAGCTGCCGAAGATCCCCAAGGGCGGCGTCGCCAGCCACGAATACACGCAGGAAGACGCGATCGCGGCCATCAAAGCCAACATCAAGTGAGCCTTGAACAAGCGTTGCCCTCCGGATCATCGAGCGGATATCGTTGAGCATGCCTGAAGGGAACGCTGACATCATCAGACTGAACGGCGCCGAAAAGCATTTCGGCGCCGTTCGCGCACTGGGCGGCGTGGATTTCCATGTCGGCCCCGGCGAATGCGTTGGTCTCGTCGGCCACAATGGCGCCGGCAAATCGACGCTGATGCACATGGTGGCGGGCACGCTGGTGCCCGACAGTGGGCAGATCGGCGTGCATGGCGACACCGAGGACAACTACTCGGTGTCGCGCGCGCAGCAACTCGGCATACGCTGCGTCTTCCAGGAACTGTCGCTGTGCCCCAATCTCAGCGTCGCCGAGAACACGCGCATCAACCACGCGTCGCTGCGCGGCTTCGGCTGGCGGCGCAAGGCGGCGGATCTGATCGCCGCCAAGCTCGACGAGATCTTTCCGGGCCACAGCATTTCGGCGTCCGATATTGTCGGCGACCTGTCGATCGGCCGGCGCCAGATGGTGGAAGTGGCGCGCGCCTTCACCGTCACTCAGGATCGGCTCGACCTCGTCATCCTCGACGAGCCGACATCGTCGCTCGATGCGCATACGGCGGGCCAGCTGCTGGCCTTCGTCCGCCGCTTCGTTGCCGGCGGCAAAAGCTGCATCCTGATCTCGCATGTGCTGGGTGAGGTGCTGCGCAACGCCGATCGCATCGTGGTGATGCGCGACGGCAAGGTGGTTGTCGCCGACGCCGCCAGCGCCTTCGACCGCGACCGGCTGGTGACGGCGATGGGCGGAGCGGAAGCGCGCCAGAAGATCGCGGCGCAAATCGCTGCCGCCAAGCCCGGCGCCAGTCCGCTACGGGTCCGGGCGCGGCCCGCCGCGCAGAAGGACGGCACCGACCTTGTCGCCTGCGCCGGGGAGATCATCGGCCTTGCCGGTCTGGCGGGACACGGCCAGACCGACCTGCTGCTGGCGATCTTTAGCGCGGCATCGCGCGCCAAGGCAGGCATCGAGGTGACGGCGCCGGTGGCGCTGGTCGCCGGCGACCGCCAGTCGGACGGCATCTTTCCGCAATGGTCGATCGCTGAGAACATCGGCATCCGCTCGCTGGCGCGGCTGCGCAGCGGGCTGCTGATCTCGCCGCAGCGCGAGGCCGAACTCGCTGCATTCTGGCAGAAGAAGATCGGCATCCGCA
>NZ_RZOL01000395.1:0-5673 GCF_004022985.1 Mesorhizobium sp. M7A.F.Ca.ET.027.02.1.1
TCCACGTCGGCCGTGAAGTTGGGCAGCGCGTTGAGGCGCCGTTCGACCGCACGCCAGTCGTAGCTGTCCCGCCAATAACCGGCGAGTCGCTTGAGGTCATCAACCCCGACCCCCGCCGACCAGCCTCCCGCATCCGGCAGCTGGCTCCAGTCATAAGCCTCGACCTTGGCTCTGATCGTGGCGAGCCGTTCGTCAGGAATGTTTATTATGTAGGGTGAAATCATGATGTTCTCCGCTTAAACGGCTGACGACGTTGACCGCCGAAGGGTAATACCGACTGAACTGAAAGCTGCGCACAACGTTTCCTGAAACGCCATCCTTTTTGCGAACGGCGCCACGGCAAAACGTCTGCTATGCAGGTCGGCGTTGCCGTAGGCGCAATGTCCGCTTTCACCCGAAGCAGTCGCGACCGCGTCGGGCGCGACCTCTTCCGCGGCCGCGACCACGCCAGACTGAACGATCGGGCCAAGACAGAAGCAGCAGGCAGACCAGAGGAGCAGGTTGGCGAACATTGTCAGGACGTGCGGGGCCGAAAAGGGCAGCGTCGCAAGGGCCAGGACTAGACCGACCAGCGCTGCCATCAGGCTGCGCCGCGTGCCGAGTGCATCGCTAAGCCGGCCCCCACCAAAATTCCCGACCACCGCAGCTGCGCCGAATGCCATGAACGCCAAGCTGACTGCGGCAGGAGACACGTGGGTTACCTCTGTCAGCAGCGGTGCGAGAAAGGTGAAAACCACGAATGATCCGCCGAACCCGGTCATGGCGATGAAATAGAGCGCCAGGAGGCGGGGCTTCGCCAATACGGCGAACTGCGACCTTAAACCGGCGGGCGGAGCGTGGGGAATTTCCCGCGGCAACAAAAGTCGCAATAGCGCTGCCGTGAGGCAGCCGAGCACAGCCACCGCCAGCAGCGGTGCACGCCACCCAAGGCTCTGTCCGACGATTGTGCCGAACGGGACACCGATGACCATTGCAAGGGTGAGCCCTGCGAACATCGTCGCCACCGCCCGCGCGCCGCGCTTACGATCCGCCAGGCTCATCGCAATCGGCGCGCCGACGGCGAAGAACACGCCGTGCGCCACTCCTGTCACGATCCGCCCGGCCAGCAGCACTTCATAAGTCGGTGCAGCGCCGCCAAGCAGATTACCGAGCGTGAACAGGCTCATCAGTCCAACCACAAGCCCGCGGCGGGGAAGCCTTCCAGTAAGGGCCGTGACCGTCGGCGCCCCAACGGTCGCGGCCAGGGCATAGCCAGTCACAAGCAGACCGGCTTGGGGTATCGTTACCGTAAGATCGCGCGCGACATCCGGGACAAGCCCGATCATGACGAACGCCGTCGTGCCGATGGCGAAGGCCGCCACGGCAAGCGCGAACAATGCAGGCGACATCGGTGTTGCTCTTTATGCGTCGATCAGATCGGCAAAGTGCGCGGCGAGGCCGGTTTGGCCCGGCGCAACGTGGTCGGCCATGGTGTGGCGATCGGGGAAGTCGCCGCCGTTTTGCGAACGGAAGGGAATCGGCTTGTCGGTGAATAGCCCGGCGAGACGTACACGCCATGCTGCCTTGATCGCGTCCACTTCCTCCGCCGTGGAAACGTGACCCGCGCCATAGACCGCGTGCGTCGGGAGCACGTCCATGCCGGGGTAGAACAGCGCGCCATGAGCCAGCGGGAACAACAGTTGCTCTATCGGCCCGTTGATACCCCGCGGGCCATAATCGGCCACTGGGCCGCCTGCCTGCACGTTGACCAGCGCTCGCTTGCCCTTGAGGATGCCGTCGCCAAAGCGAAACTCGTTGGAGCCATTCTGATAGCCGTAGGCAAAACCGAAGGCATAGACTCGCTCTATCCAGCCCTTCAAGATCGCGGGCACGCCGAACCACCACAGCGGGAATTGCAGGACCACAGCATCGGCCGCGAGCAGCTTCTGCTGCTCGGCGATCACGTCGGGCGTCTGATGCCCGCTTGCGTAAGCATGGCCCGATTCCATGATGAACGACAGTCGCTCAGGGTTGTTGCGCATCGGAAAGTCGTCGGCGTCGTACACCGCCTTCCACTTCATGCCGTAGAGGTCCGAATGGACCACGGTGTGCCCCGCCGCCGACAACATCTCAGCGGTCACGTCGACCAGCTGCCGTGTCAGCGAAGTGGGCTCAGGGTGTGCGTAAACGATGAGAATATTTCTTTTCACGAGATGGTCTCCCTAGTTGTTGAGAGCTGTGTTCGCTTGATTAATGTTCCCGACCGGTATCAATTGCGCGCCAGGGCTTGCGCGTTGGTGACACAGACGTTTTCGAAAAATTTGCGCGCCCGCGCGGGCGCGCTCGGCTCGATGATGCCGACATCGATTTCGATACTTACGCTGTTGATGGCGCGGCGAGGCTCCTCGATCACCAGCAGAATGCTTGTTTCGTTGCAGCAGTTCGCGCCAAAGCGCGCTAAGCTAGTCGGGTATGGGATGCTGACGAAGATCACTCGATGCCTCCGGCTCGGGATTGGAAGCCCGGCTAGCCTCAACATGAGCATCTGAGTAAGATTTATGAAATCGATTATCTTAACCTGTGATATCCAGATAGCGGATACCTAACCGCTAATCGCCACGTTGGCGGCACTTGCACGCGGGCGTTCGATTGGTTCGTCGGCGCGGCACAGCTCCGCACGCTCAGCTTGGCGGCTATCTACCAATCGTGAGACCAGCCGCGATCGCTTTCGTGCCAGGGGTCCGACGCCAACACAGACAGCTTCCCCTTAGCCGGCCAAGCCGTTGACGGGCAGCGCCGCGATCATCATATATATAATTGATTAAACGGCGGCTAGGAATAGACGGAGTGAATGACAGTCGCATCGACCTCAATCTCTTGGTGACGCTCGAAGTGCTGCTTGCCGAACAAAACGTAACGAAAGCGGCAGATCAACTGCACCTCAGTCAGCCGGCTGTAAGCGCGCAACTCGCACGGCTTCGGGATTTGTTTGACGACCCGCTTCTGCTCCCGACTCGTCGAGGCATGATCCCGACCGCCAAGGCAATCGAACTTGCACCGCAACTGAGAGACGCGCTGGATCACGTGCGTAACGCGCTACATTCTCATCAGGACTTTGATCCCGGCAAGGCAGAACTGACCGTATCGATCGGCTGTTCTGACTATATCCAGGCAGCAGTGGTGATGCCGTTCGTCTTGGCTCTCCGGCAGACGGCGCCGGGAGTACGGGTGGCCGTACGGCATCTGATGCCCGAGCTGGTGGAGCAGCAATTGGGGAATAAAGAAGTCGATCTTGTTATCGCTACTCCCGAGCGGTCGGCCCCGCACCTGCGGACGTGTCACTTATTCGACGAAAGTTATGTCCTCATAGGAAGGCACGGCCATCCTCGGCTCAAATCGGGTATGACAATAGACGAATATGTCGAATTGGAACACGTCGTGGTGTCACCGCGGGGCGGCGACTTCGAAACGCCAGTGGACAGTGCTTTGGCGACACTTGGTTACCGACGCAACGTCGTCGTGTCAGCGGCCTCCTTTTTGTTCCTGCCGGGGATCGTCTTAGATAGTGATTTGGTTGCACTCGTGCCAAGGCGCCTATTTCTTAGGCAATCAGAAAAGCTCATGATGGTTGACCTGCCCTGGCTAGGTGAACAATTCAATGTCAGTCTGATTTGGCACGAAAGATGTCATAGGCATGCGGGCCACCGCTGGGTCCGAAACCTGATCGGAAGTCTGGTTGGGGACCATGATAAAGGCGGGTCTAGGGTCGCGGAGCCTGAATCAGATCACGCGCCTCACATCAATGGCTCCTGACCCTAGCGGGTCTGCTGCGCTGCGCCGATCAGCATGCAAACGAGTTAAGTGACACCGCAATTTGCCAATGGTCTGAGTGCCCATCTTCGCTATGCCGGGCGCGCCATTCCACAGGAATCGCGGTTTTCAGCCGTTTCTAGATTCACCCGACAGGATGAAGATGGGCACCCGAATGACCGAATCGGGGCCGATTCCGGACGGACGGCTTCCGGGTATCGGAATGCAAGAAGCGGACGTTCTGGACGGCGCGGAAGTTCGGGGTCTCTATCTACAGGTGCTCCGATTACTTGTTGCTAGTATGCAGGAGAGAGCTTCCACCGTTCACGGTGCGCTGTCTTACTGGCTCGCAAGGTCAACGCTCGAGTGTAATGGCATCAAGGCAGGAGGACGGCCCGCCCCGGCTTTCCTTTCCTGGTGTGATCAAAGGCCTCCGCGGCTTCCTTAAGGGGCTTGCGGAGTCCTATCCGCAGGCTTCCATTGCCCTGTTTGACAAACTCGGCAAGACTCACAAGCGCGGCGGTATCCGGTTTAAACATCGTCCAGACGTAATTTCGCACTCCCTTCGGCAACGCCCGCTGGCGCCTCCTCTTCTCCGAGATCGATTTCAGCACGCCGCGCAGCCAACCCAGTCGATCAATGTTGTTCAGCATCGGATGTACGGTAGTAGCGTGACCGAGCCCGCCGTCGCGCAAGCAATCGATCAACGCGAGATCGTCCTCCCATGTCGCAAAATTCAAGGTCGCATCGAAAGACCGGCTGAGGGAGCGGACCGGTGTCGCCGTGCAATCGACCAGGTCGGTCGCACCAGCTTGTCGGCACGTGTCGAAGCTTGATGGCCGCGCGATCGCCGTAACGCCCGCGCCCCATGCGGACAACATCCTGGTCGCCAGCGTGCCGAGCCCTCCGGCGGCGCCATGCATCAGCACGTTCTTCCCTGCTGCGTTTTCTCTGGTTAGCCCAGCTCCTCGCACGGCAAGCCACATTGTTACGAAGCTGTAGGGCAGCGCAGCGAGCGATTCTAGGTCTCGATCGGGCGGGGCGCGCAAGGCATGGATAGCCTTGACCAGCACGTGGCTGGCGTGGGTTCCTTCCGCCGATGGCGGCTTTGCGCCGTAAACTCTGTCGCCGATGTTGAAGGTTGTCACTTTGGAGCCCACCGAAGTAACGTGGCCAGCAAAGTCATTTCCAAGAACAAGGGGGAATTTTCCCGCCCCGATCGCAGACAACAGTTTCCGGCCATAACCTTGCGCGCGCCGCACATCGATCGGGTTAACCGCGGCCGCGGCCACGGCAACCTCAATTTCATCCGGGGCCGGCTTTCGTCTTGAAAATTCTTTGATGCGGAACCCGCCGGAGCCATCCGGCTCGAGGCAAAGAACTGCAGTGCCTGAGATGGTCATATCCGATCCTTCTAGTTGGGAGGAGTTGAAGTTTTCACGAATGGTCGGCAACGCCGCCGGCTCCTTTCACGTGGGTGACCGGCCGCTTAGTAGGGGACATGCCCATCGGCGATCTCTCCGGTGGTCGAGGGAGTAAGTTGACGCTTCAGCTCCTCGCGCGTCTCGACGGTTACGCGCGTCGCAACCCGGGCAAACCCTGCCGACCTTCCAACACGAGCGGTAAGCGCGGTCTCCTCGCCGGCCATCGATTGCCCGGCCAGGCGCTGCCCTAGCAGCTGGACAATCTCTGGACTGTCGGCAAACGCGTTATGGCCAAGCGGATCTTTGGACATGACGGCGCTCGTGTCGATTACCGTGACTCCTAGTTCGCCAAGCACTTCGGCATATGGGGTAAGATCGGTCCCTCCGACGCGAGCAACGCCGCCAGAGATCCACCGCGACAGCCCCAAGGCCTTGTCCCGCCTCGAGGCCAGGATGGTAA
>NZ_RZOL01000396.1:0-5630 GCF_004022985.1 Mesorhizobium sp. M7A.F.Ca.ET.027.02.1.1
GACGGAAAGTGCCGGCCGGATCGCGGATTTCCTGGCCGAGCGGCCGGAAATCGCCCGCGTCATCTATCCCGGCCGCGCCGACCATCCGCAGGCCGACATCGTCAAGAAGCAGATGTCGGGCGGCTCGACACTGATCTGTCTCGACGTCAAGGGCGGCAAGCAGGCGGCCTTCGCCTTGCAGAACGCGCTCGACATCGTCTTGATCTCCAACAATCTCGGTGACGCCAAGAGCCTGATCACCCATCCGGCGACGACGACGCACAAGAATTTGAGCGACGAAGCGCGCGCCGAGCTCGGCATCGGGCCGGGCACGCTCAGACTTTCGGTTGGGCTGGAGGACACCGACGATCTGCTCGAGGACATCGCGCAGGCGCTGAAGGCCAGGTAGCGCGCGCGAGCGTCGTCACAGGATTACAGGCCGACCGCCTTGCGCAGCACTTCGTTCATGCGGGTCTGCCAGCCATCGCCAGCGGCCTTGAAGCGGTCGAGAACGTCGGCGTCGAGGCGTAGCTGTACGGCACGTTTGGGCCGGGCAAGCGGCGGCCGGCCAACCTTGCGGCGCGAAACGGCATCGGTTGGCTGCGCATCCGGATCGGCTTCGGCCGCAGCGGTGATCTTGGCATCTTCTTCGTCGGTCATCGCGGCAAGCGCCTTTTTGGCCAACGCCAAAGCGTCAGCACGTGACAGCTGGGGCGCAGCAGCCTCACGGCGTACGATCGTCTTAGAGGTTTTCGACATAGTCCGTAATTTCCTGCCTTGTGGCCTTGCGCAGCGAAATAACGCGGATGGCGTATCGTCGCTCGACATAAACCATCACATGGACGCCAGTTCCGATCAGACCGATGGCAACGAGGCGGTCCTCGCCAAAGTCCTCGCTGTCGTCGAGCCTGATAGCGGCGTTGGCAAAGTCGAAGGATGGTGCGATCGCAAAATCCACGCCATGCTTGGCCCTGTTCGTCCTGGCCTTGTTTTCATCCCACTCGAACTGCATCGCCGCCGGTGCGTTCCCATAAATTATGTATACACAAAAATAGAGCCTAACGCAACATTTTCGTATATACGATAATTATTCCAGCGGTCAAACCTAGCTGACGCCTTCAGGCGCCGGACGGCGTCTCTTCCAGCTCGGCCGTCTTGGTGCCGATGGTCATCGCATTGCCGCGCCAGTCGACGGCGCCGCCGAGCCAGCCGCGCGCCCACATCGCCGGCAGGATCAGGTCGCGCGCCATGATCGCTGCGACCATGCGTGGCGACAGGTACCAGCCCTTGGACCAGGCCAGGGCGCACTCCGGAAGGTAGAAGGCCACCAGTACGGCAAGGGCGGTTGCCCAGAGGCTGAAGCCGGCACTGGCCGCTGCAATCAGCGCAAGCACCAGCGGCACCACGGCGCCGGTCAGGATTTCGGGTGCGAAGAACAGCGGGAAAGTGACGCGGCGCAGGCGCGCCCAACGGGCCTGACGCGACCAGATCTCGTCAAACGAGCGCCGGCCAAGCGGCTGCTCGAAGGGGGCGGCGACGAGATTGACGCGCAAGCCGAGGCTGTTCACCAGCTTGGTCGCGGCGGCGTCCTCGGCGATCTCGGCGGCCAGCGCGCGGATGCCGCCATTGGCGTCGAGCATCGGCTTGTTCCAGAGCATGCTCTTGCCCTGGGCAAAGCCAAGGCCGAGCGCCTCGCCGGCATATTGCCAGCGCGCCTGCAGCGTGTTGAGGAAAGCGCATTCGACCTCGGCCCAGAAGCCGGCAGGCCGGGAGCCGATCGGCGTCGAGCAGACAAGGCCGGTGCCGGACCGCCAGGCAGCCATCAGGTGCTGGACGTAGTCTCTCGGCATCAGCACGTTGGAATCGGCCAGGACGACCCAGTCGTGCCGCGCCGCTTCCCAGCCCTTGACGCAATTGTTGAGTTTCGGATTGGCGCTGATGCGGTCGTCGCCGATAAGCAGCCGGGCTGGCACTTTCGGAAACCGGACGATCGTCCTGTTTATCAATTTGACCACCGGATCGTCGGCATGGGCAACGCAGAAAATCAACTCGTAGCGCGGCCAATCGAGCGAGAAGGCGCGTTCCAGCGTCTCCTGCGTGAACGGCTCGACGCCGCGCGACGGCACGACGATCGACACCGGCCGCGGCTTGGCGGCCGGCGGCCCAATGGTGTGGCGCCGTTTCAGACGCGAAGCGGCGAGCACGATGCTGGCGAGATTCGAGAGGATGAGGACAGTTGAAAGCGTGGCGGCTATGAGAGTGAGTTCCATCGAGATCCGGTCACTCCAGGAAAACCGGTCCACAAGATGGCCGGTTTCAACAGTTCAGCAGAGCGCCCGAGTCGCGCATCACCAGTCCGCGCACACCATCATTGTCATATGTCACTTAAATGACATTCTTTGTCGGCACCTGCCCGCGAGGTCGGCCAGAGGAGGCTTCGGTCGGTTGACCTAACCGCACAGAGCGCCGAAAGTTCCGCTGGAACCGTTTTTTGGAGCCGCTTATGTATAGCGCCGTCACGCGCAACATCGAAGTGCAGGTCAGGCCGTTCTATCTGGAGGACCGTTCGGATCCCTCGGAGAACCGCTATGTCTGGGGCTATCAAATAACGATCGACAATCAGTCGGACGACTTCGTGCAGCTTCTGTCGCGCTATTGGCATATCACCGACGGCACTGGCCGCGTCGAGGAAGTGCGCGGCCCCGGCGTCGTCGGCGACCAGCCCGAACTCAATCCCGGCGACAGCTACCAATACACGTCCGGTTGCCCGCTCTCGACACCATCCGGCATCATGGTCGGGCACTACACGATGCGCAACCAGCAGGGCGAGACGTTCGACATCGCCATTCCGGCGTTTTCGCTGGACCTGCCGGGGACGCGGCGGACGGTGAATTAGCGCCTTTCTCCCCGTTCTACGGGGAGAAATGCCCGGCAGGGCAATGAGGGGCGGCACCGAACTCGTGAGATTATCTCCCAAGCACGACAACGTCTGAGTGGACACACGCGGCCATTCGCCAAAGTTCGCGCTGCCCCCTCATCCGCCCTTCGGGCACCTTCTCCCCGTAAACGGGGAGAAGGAAAAACCCTGCTACTGAGCCGCGAATTCCGCCGGGTCGAAGTCATATTGCTTCGAGCAGAATTCGCAGGCGACGTGGATGCCACCATCCTCGGTGCTGTCCTTGATCTCCTGCGCGGAAAAACCCTCGAGGATGCCGCGGATCTTGTCCTTGGAGCACGAGCACTGGTCGGCGACCGGGACGCCGCCGAAGACGCGCACGCCATGCTCGTGGAACAGCCTGTAAAGCAGCCGCTCGGCACCGATCGTCGGTTCGATCAGTTCGGTCGGTTCGATCGTGCCGAGCAGCGCCAGCAACTCCTGCCAGGAATTGTCGACCGGGTCGTGGATCTCCTCGCGCGGATCGCCATCGCCACCCGGCAGGTCCGGGACGCGCATGCGCTCGGGCGACTGCGGCAGGAACTGCGCCAGGATACCACCGGCGCGCCACTGCTCGCGGGCACCGCCAGGACCGGGCGTCAAAAGCTTGGCCACCGACAGCCTGAGATCGGTCGGGATCTGTTCCGACTGGCGAAAATAGGTGCGTGCCGCATCTTCCAGCGTCTCGCCGTCGAGTTGGACGATGCCCTGGTAGCGCTGCGTGTGAGCGCCCTGGTCGATGGTCAGCGCCAGCACGCCGCTGCCGAGCAGCGTCTGCTGGGAAGTTTCGCCGGCCGCGACAAGCGCTTCCAGCCGGTCGGCGTCAAAACGCGCATAGGCGCGCAGCGCCGAGGGCGTGGAAAAATCCGCGACCAGCATGTCGACAGGCCCGTCGGTGCGGGTCTGCAGGATAAACTTGCCCTCGAACTTCAGCGAGGTGCCGAGCAGCACGGTCAGCACACAGGCCTCTGCCAGCAGGCGGGCGACCGGCTCGGGATAATCGTGGCGGCCGAGGATGGCGTCGAGCATCGGCCCGAGTTGGACGGTGCGGCCCCGCACATCGAGCGGGCCGACCTCGAACGGCACGACATGATCGTCGCCGGCATAGCCAAATTCGCCGAGTTTGGGGTGATGTTCAGTCACTTGATAGGTTTCCAACATGACAAAGCTCCAGGGCGCGGCCATGCCGCCCTCCGGGGCGCATGCGTCGAAACGCGCTTGATTTGCGTGATGCGGCGCAAATAGGCATCACACCCTCGCAGATCAAGCTCCCGGGGATCAAGCGCCCAGACACTTCAAGCGCCGAGACACTTCAAGCGCCGAGACACCAGGCAAGCACGGCCTTCTGGGCATGGAGCCGGTTCTCGGCCTCGTCGAAGACCACCGAATGCGGCCCGTCGATGACGTCGTCCGTCACTTCCTCGCCACGATGCGCCGGCAGGCAATGCATGAACAGCGCGTCCGGCTTGGCCTTGGCCATCAGCTTGGCGTTGACCTGATAGGGCGAGAACACATTGTGGCCGCGGGCGCGATGCTCCTGGCCCATCGACACCCAGCAATCGGTGACGATGCAGTCGGCCTGATCGACGGCTTCCTCGGGCGAGCGGGTGAAGTGCAGCTTGCCGCCATGCGCCTGCGACCAGTCGATATGCTTCTGCGCCGGCTCACTGCCCTCGGGCACGGCGACGTTGAGGTTGAAGCGGAACCGGGCCGAGGCCTCAAGTAAGGAATGCAGCACATTGTTGCCGTCGCCGGTCCAGGCGATGGTCTTGCCGGCGACCGGACCGCGATGTTCCTCGAAGGTCATGATATCGGCCATCAGCTGGCAGGGATGGGTGTCGTCGGTCAATCCATTGATCACCGGCACGGTGGCGTTCTCGGTCAATTCCAGCAGGCGCTCATGCGAGGTGGTGCGGATCATGATCGCATCGACATAGCGCGACAGCACCTTGGCGGTGTCGGCAATGGTCTCGGAGCGGCCGAGCTGCATCTCGGTGCCGGTCAGCATGATGGTCTCGCCGCCGAGCTGCCGCATGCCGACGTCGAAGGAGACGCGCGTGCGCGTCGACGGCTTGTCGAAGATCATTGCCAGCACCTTGCCTTCGAGCGGTTTGGTGCGTTCGCCGGCCTTGAGGCGCGCCTTTCGCACCACCGCATCGTCCAGCATCAAGCGCAGATCGCCTTCGGAAACGGTGGAAAGATCGGTGAAATGGCGAACTGACATCTGCAATGGTTCCGGGATTACTTCGCCGCGGCGGAAGCGATCGCCTCCGCCAGGCCCTTGGCGCCGGCGCGGATGCGGTTGAGCGCGTCATGGATCTCGGCGTCGGTGACGGTGAGCGGCGGCAACAGGCGAATGACGTTGTCGCCGGCCGGAACCGCCAGCAGGTGCTGGTCGCGCAAGGCCATGTTCACCTTGGTGTTGGGCATGGCGCATTTGAGGCCGAGCATCAGCCCGGCACCCCTGATGTCCTCGATGATTTCGGGAAACTCGTCGGCGACCGACGCCAGTCCCTGCTTCATCAGCAGCGCCTTGCGCTGGACATCTTCGAGGAAGCCGTCTTCCAGCACGACATCGAGCACGGCGTTGCCGACCGCCATGGCAAGCGGGTTGCCGCCGAAAGTGGTGCCGTGCACGCCAGCAGTCATGCCTACGGCCGCTTCATCCGTGGCAAGGCAGGCGCCCATCGGGAAGCCGCCGCCAATACCCTTGGCG
>NZ_RZOL01000397.1:0-5625 GCF_004022985.1 Mesorhizobium sp. M7A.F.Ca.ET.027.02.1.1
CATCGGCGCGATCACCGGCACCTTGCGCACTTTCGCCCGGCGACACCCGGCCGCCGGGCGAAAGTGCGCAAGGTGCCGGTGATCGCGCCGATGCGCTCGGTCATCGACACGATCGACGTCAGATTGCCGCTGGCCGGTTCGGTTTTGCCGGTTTCGAGAAAGCGGCCCGCATTCTCGGCATAGGTGCGGATAGCGGCGACCGGCTGGTTGATCTCGTGCGCCACGCCGGCGGCGATTTGGCCGAGGATGGAAAGCCGGTTGGCCTGGGCGAGGTCGTCGCGCAGCCGGCGCACCTTGGCTTCAGCATTCTCGCGCTCGGCGATTTCACCGGCAAGTGCGGTGTTGGAGCGGGTCAACTCGGCCGTTCGCGTGCTGACTCGGCTCTCCAGTTCGGCATTCATCCGCGCCAGCGCCTCCTGCCTCAGCCTGCGCGTTCGCCGGCGCCGGGTCAGCACGTAGGCAAGCAGGCCCATCAGCAGCAGACCAAGCAGCGTGGTGAGCCGCGCCGTGTTGGCGGCCGATGAAAGAGCAGCGTCGGCGGGAGTGAGCAGCCAGAGACGCCAGCCAGGAACAGCAGCGGGCAAATCCTGCACCACCTCGACGAACTGGCGCGGTTTTCCCGCGTTGTCGATCGTCGCCAGGCCGTCACCAGCGCCGCGCCGGATCGGCAGCGGCTCGAAGCCTGCATCGGCCAATTGGAGCTGCTCGTGGGCTGCGGCGGTGTCCTCGGCCGACAGTGGCGCCAGCGCACGGAACCGCCAGTCGGGCTGGCTGGTAGCCAGCACCACGCCGCGTTCATCAGTGATGAACACAAGGAAACCGCTGGAACGCCAATTGGCTTCGACGCCGTCGAGTTCGACCTTCAGCACCGCAACGCCGAGCGGCTTGCCGCCATCGTCGACGCGGCTGGCAAGGTACAGCCCCGGTCTGCCGCTGATTGTGCCGAGGCCATATTGGCTGGCAGCACCCTTGCTCATCGCTTCCTGGAAATAGTGCCGAAAATTGTAATCGATGCCGACAAAGCTCGCCGGTTCGTCGGCATTGCTGGCTGATATGGCGATGCCTGCCGTATCGATGATGTAGATGGCGGATGCCGAGGCATCGCCGGCAATCGACTTGAGCTTGTCGTTGAGGGCCTTTTCTTTCATTTTTCCGGCCCGGCGCAGAGCGCCGCGCACCGCATCGTCTCTGGCCAACACCAGTGGAACCAAGCGCTGCTTTTCGATTTCGCCGGTCAGGGTTCCCGCCGCCAGCGGCAGTGCGGCGAGTGCCGTCTCACGCAGATTATCGGCCGCCTGGCCGGAGGCGATGCGCCCGGCAATGGCGATCGCGCCGGCCAGAAATGCAAGAGCGGCGACC
This sequence comes from Mesorhizobium sp. M7A.F.Ca.ET.027.02.1.1, assembly GCF_004022985.1. Taxonomy (NCBI): domain Bacteria; kingdom Pseudomonadati; phylum Pseudomonadota; class Alphaproteobacteria; order Hyphomicrobiales; family Phyllobacteriaceae; genus Mesorhizobium; species Mesorhizobium sp. M7A.F.Ca.ET.027.02.1.1. The sequence continues at coordinate 1,360 of NZ_RZOL01000397.1, forward strand.
ACGGCAACCCAGCGGCCATCGCGCAGCCGCGCCACGGCCTCGCGCAGCAATCCACGGCCGGCAAATCCAGGGAATCCGCTATCGGTGCCTGCTTGCGGCGTCTGCCCTCTCCCCTTTGCTCGCGGCCTTTCGGCCAGTGTAATGCGAAAATCCGCCCAGGCAAACACTGCCTGTGCGGAAATCCGCACAGGCTTTGGCCGCATGACGTCAGACAAAGGCGGAAATCCCGTGGTTCCGGCCTTTCCGCGAACTGGCACAGCGCTTGCAAAACTCCCTGGCAGCGGCGTGCGACCGGAGCGCCGCGATGGGAGAAGTCACGCAGGGCGCTCCGCCCCATCCGGCCAGGGAGAGTTCGATGCACATCGCAGACCAATCAGGCGCGCTTGCCGCGCAGCGCAAGCCTTTCTATGCCCAACTCTACGTGCAGGTGCTCGTCGCGATCACCGTCGGCATCCTGCTCGGCCATTTCTATCCGTCGGTCGGCGAGAGCATGAAGCCGCTCGGCGACGCCTTTATCAAGCTGGTCAAGATGATCATCGCCCCGGTCATTTTCCTGACCGTGACTACGGGCATTGCCGGCATGAGCGACCTGCAGAAGGTCGGACGTGTCGCCGGCAAGGCGATGCTCTATTTTCTCACCTTTTCGACGCTGGCTCTGATCATCGGCCTTGTCGTCGCCAATGTCGTGCAGCCGGGCGCCGGCTTCAACATCGACCCGGCGACGCTCGACGCCTCGACCATCAGCAATTACGCCGCCAAGGCGCACGACCAGTCGGTCACCGGCTTCCTGATGAACATCATCCCGTCGACCATCGTCGGCGCCTTCGCCGACGGCGACATCCTGCAGGTGCTGTTCTTCTCGGTGCTGTTCGGCATCGCGCTGGCGTTGGTCGGCGACAAGGGCACGCCCGTGCTCAATTTCCTGCAGGCGCTGACGACACCGATCTTCAAGCTGGTCAGCGTGCTGATGAAGGCGGCCCCCATTGGTGCCTTCGGCGCGATGGCCTTCACCATCGGCAAATACGGCATCGGCGCGGTGATCAATCTCGCTATGCTGGTCGGCACCTTCTACGTGACGTCGTTCCTGTTCGTGTTCGTCGTGCTTGGCGCGGTCTGCCGCTACAACGGGTTCTCCATCCTGTCGCTGATCCGCTATATCAAGGAAGAGCTGCTTTTGGTGCTGGGCACCTCCTCATCGGAAGCCGCCCTGCCCTCGCTGATGGAAAAGATGGAGAAGGCCGGCGCCAAGCGCTCGGTCGTCGGCCTGGTCATCCCAACCGGCTATTCCTTCAACCTCGACGGCACCAACATCTACATGACGCTGGCGGCGCTGTTCATCGCACAGGCGACCAACATCCACCTGTCTATGGGTGACCAGATCCTGCTGCTGCTGGTGGCCATGCTTTCCTCCAAGGGTGCCGCGGGCATCACCGGAGCGGGCTTCATCACCCTTGCGGCGACGCTTTCGGTGGTTCCGGCGGTGCCGGTCGCCGGCATGGCGCTGATCCTCGGCGTCGACCGCTTCATGTCGGAGTGCCGGGCGTTGACCAACTTCGTCGGCAATGCTGTCGCCACGCTGGTGGTGGCTCGCTGGGAAGGCGAACTCGACGAGGCCAAGCTGGCCAGAGCGCTGGCGGGCACGGCCGACGATAGCCTGCCGGCGGACGTTGTTCCCGCCGAGTAATGACGCGCGGTCAATGCGTAAAAGGCCGGAGGCGTGCTGCCTCTGGCCTTTGTCATGCAGGTCGCAACGTCAGACCGTGCCGGTCTTGCTCAGCGGCGTGTCCGGAAACGTGCTTGGGCCAACAGGCATGCGGGCTGCCAAAGTGCCCCCGTCGTCGAACAGCACAAGGCTGGCGGCGCCGACGAGCCCGGCATGGCGGCCGAGCTGGGCCTGAACGACCGGCACGTCGCGATAGGCGCGCATAGCCCGTTGCCTGATGGTCGCCTCGATGGTCGGCAGCATCAGATCGAGCCCATTGGCGATGCCACCGCCGACGACCAGCACATCGGGCGAATAGAGATGCAGGAGATTGGTGAAGCCAATGCCCAGCCAGCGCGCTTCCTCCTCCAGCAAGGCCGAGGCAAGAGCGTCCTGCAGCCGTGCCGCCTCGACGACATGGCGGCCGGTCACCTCCGCGTCCGCTGACAAGCGTCGCAAGGTAGAGCCGTCTCCGGCTGCCGTGGCGGCGCTGGCGCGGCGGCCAAGTGCCGTTCCCGACGCGATGGCCTCGAAGCAGCCAACGACACCGCATACGCAGCGCTCGCCTTCATTGGTGATGGTCATGTGACCGATCTCGGCTGCAAGGCCACGGCGGCCATGCAGGATGCGCCCGTCGACGACGACACCGCCGCCGATGCCGGTCGAAACCGTGACAAAGACCAGCGAGCGAGCGCCATGGCCGGCGCCGAAGCGCCATTCGCCGAGCGCCGCGGCATTGGCGTCGTTCTCCAGCCGCACCGGCAGGCCGAGCCGCCGTTCCAGGATGTCGGCAAGCGGCACGTCCAGCCAGCCGGCGAGCGTCGGCGGGCCGACGGCGATGCCGGCCAGCGGATCGAGCGGCCCCGGTGCACCGACGCCGACGCCGACGATCGAAAGTGCCGGGGCCTCGGCATGGACTGTCGCCGCCAACGCCTCGATCTGGCCGATCACCACATCGGGACCGGCCTGCGCCTGCGTCGGCACCGCCGCGAATGCCAGGATCTTGCCGTCGCGGTCGACCAGGGCGGCGCGAAGCTCCGTCCCGCCAAGATCGATCGCAAGGGCGGCTTCTGATGTCATGCCGCGACCTTCAAGCCGTGCAGCCAGCCGATGCGGCCGGCGAGGTCCTTGTCACCGAAGGCGAGCGAACCGAGAACCACGGTTTCGGCCCCGGCGGCACGCAGCAACGGCACGGTCTCGTGGCGGATGCCGCCATCGGCCGCCAGAACCACTTGCGCCTCGCGGCCGGCCTCTCTCAGGATGGCGCGGGCAGCGCCCAGCCTGTCGCAGGCCTTGTCCGACAGGCTCTGTCCCTTGACGCCGATTGCGGTTCCAAGAAGCGTCACGAAGGCGGCTTCCGGGACGAAGGCCGTCACTGCTTCCACAGGCGTCTCCAGCCTGAGTACGACGCCGGCCTCGGCGCCGAGCTCCCGCGCCAGCCGCACGGCGCGCAATCCGGCTTCGCCATTCTCGGCATGGACGCTGATCATGTCGGCGCCGGCTTCGATGAACTGGCGCGTCTGCGCCTCGACGATTGCTTCATCGACCATCAGGTGGACATGGATGGGTTTCGCCGTCAGCCCCGCAATGCGGGCGACGAGATCGGGGAAGAACAGGAAGGACGGTGCGAAATGACCGTCCGCCACATCGATATGATGAAGATCGACATAGGGCTCGATGCGCTTCAAGTCGTTTTCGAAATTGGCGAGATTGGCCGACCAGAGCGAGAATTCGGCGATCATCCGGTCGCGCGGCAATGCGGCGATGGCGGCCGGGCCTGAGAGAGGTTTCGAGATCATGACTGGTCCTGGTTGTTGAAATTCATGTCGAGAAAGTCCGCGATGGCGGCGCGAATTTCGGCGAAATGGCACTCCTTGTCGGTGGCCTTCGGCATCACCTCGGCAAAGGTCGCATTGGGGATGGCGTCGGCGAGGCTGCGGGCGGCGGCCAGCGGATGGACGAGATCGATGCCGCTGCCGATGACGAGCGTAGGGAACGCAAGGCCAGCGGCGGCTGCCCGCGTCACGCCAGGTCCATCCTCTGCGATCGCCTGCATCACCTCGGCGAAGACGGGCGCGTTTTCGCGCGCGAAGAAGCCGAGCAGGGAAGCAAGATTGTCCGGCGCTTCGGTGTGAAAGCGGGCGGCCGTCGCGGACGCCGCGAAGATATCTCGCGCCTCCGATAAAGGACGGCTGAGGATGAGCTCCGCCACTTCCACGTAAGGGCGCATGTTTTGCGGCGCCGCATCGAAAGCCCAGGCAGGGCGCACAAGCACGAGACCGGCGACCCGGTCCGGGTGCCGGGCGGCAAGCTGCAAGGCAATGGCCGCACCCATCGAGATGCCGCCGGCGACGAAACGGTCGAGGCCGGCCGCATCCGCGGCGGCCAGCACATCATCGGCGAACATCGCGATCGAAAACGGGCGCTTGCTACCGGCGCCGGAACCGCCCTGCGCTCGGCATTCGACGGTCAGCCGACGGTATGAAGGACCATCGGGAAAGTTCTGCGCGACCTGCGCTGCGTCACCGCCGAGGCCATGCTGGAAGACGACGGGAAGCCTGCCC
>NZ_RZOL01000398.1:0-5602 GCF_004022985.1 Mesorhizobium sp. M7A.F.Ca.ET.027.02.1.1
GGCTACATGATCTTCTACTCGGTCGGCAGCGCCTTGGGCTCGATCGCCTCGACCATGGCTCATGGTGCAATGGGCTGGAGCGGCGTCTGTGTGCTTGGGGCCGGCATCGGCCTGTTGGCGTTGCTGTTCTGGGCGTTGACGCTGCGCGTCGGCAGATAGGCCTATGGCGACGGCGCGGTGTCGAGAAGCGGCTGCCAGGCTCGGAACCAGTCGCTCGCCTGGGCCTGCCACGGCCAGATGCCGTCCACAGTGGGATAGATCAGCTGGAGAACACCGAAATCCAGGCCGTCGTAGAACCAGAGGTCCCAGCCGAAATGCTCGCGGTAGTGGTCGATATGAACGGCGCCGAATTGACAGTCGAAACCTTCGATAAAACCGGACGATCGCTGCCCTGGTTGGAAAACCTCGCCGGAGCGGACGCGGCTGCAATACTCGCTGATGATGAACTGGGAGATTTCCGGCTTCAGGCCGATGACGATGAGTTCCGGCGCCTTGAAGTTGTGCTCTATTCCAACCGAATAGGTGAAAGGCGGATCGGCGCCTTCCTCCAGCACATGCAAGATGTGGCAGCCATAAGCCTCTATATCGGCCAGCGCCTTGGCTTCACCTGGGTCGGTGGCTTTTCTACTCGGCATCGATCTGGTTCTGGGGCGCGGCTTTCTGGAAGGCCGGCAGCGCAATGCAGGCGGCGTTGATGCGCGCGATCGTCGGGTAGGGGGTCAAGTCGACGCCGAACCGGGCGTTGCTGGCAATCTGCGCGGCGAGGCAGATGTCGGCCAAGCCCGCCGCGTCGCCATGGCAGAATGTACCCGTCTCCGCCGCCGACGCCATGATCTTTTCAAGCGGCTGAAAGCCCTCGTTCACCCAGTGACGGAACCAATTGGTGATGTCCTCGTCGCCGGCGCCGAACAGGGTGCGCAGCGAGGTCAGCACACGCAGATTGTTCACCGGGTGAATGTCGCAGGCGATCATCTGCGCCAGCATTCTCACGCGGGCCCGGCCGGCCGGGTCCTTCGGCAGCAGCGGTGGTTCCGGGCTGGTCTCGTCGAGGAATTCGATGATCGCCAGCGATTGCGTCAGCAGCGTGCCGTCGCCGAGGATCAGCGCCGGCACCAGCCCTTGCGGATTGACCGCGAGATAGGCTGGTTCCAGATGCTCGCCATGGCGCAAATGATGCGGGACGTAGTCGTAGCTCAGCCCCTTCATCTCCAGCGCGATCCGCACCCGATAGGAGGTGGAGGAGCGATAGTAATTGTGCAGGACGAGTTCGCTCATGGCCTCACTTCGGCTGGCCGATGGTCACTTCGATGGTCCCGATGCCGTCGACGCCGCCGGTCATCGTGTCGCCGGGGCCAACCGCGCCGACGCCTGCCGGCGTACCGGTGAAGATCAGGTCGCCGGGCTCGAGTTCCATCGCCTCGCTGCAGATCGACACGATATCCGATATCGGCCAGATCAGTTCGGCGAGGTCGGCATCCTGCCTGATCTTGCCGTTGACGGCGAGCCAGATGCGGCCCTTCTGCGGGTGGCCGGATTCCTGCGCTTGCACCAGCGGGCCGCAAGGGGCGGAGCGGTCGAAGGCCTTCGACCAGTCCCAGGGCCGGGCGGCCTTCTTGGCCTCGTCCTGCAGGTCGCGGCGGGTGAGGTCGATGCCGACACCATAGCCCCAGACATGGTCCAGTGCCTTGTCGCGGGGAATGCGGAAGCCGGCTTTGCCGATCGCGGCCACCAGTTCGATCTCGTGGTGCAGATTGGCCGTCAGCGGCGGATAGGGGATAGCAGTGCCGGAATCGACCACCGCATCGGCCGGCTTGGTGAAGAAGAAGGGCGGATCACGCTCGTCATTGCCGAATTCTCGGGCATGCGCCGCGTAGTTGCGGCCGACGCAGTAGATACGGCGCACCGCGAAACGATCGGACGAGCCGGCAACGGCCACCGATGCGGTTGCGGGCAGGGGAAGGACGAATTCTGTCATCAAGGGTCTCTGCTTGGTTGCCGGAACATTCGACCGATTTGGGGGGCTGGACAAGGCGATTTGGTCGAGAAAGTGCCGGCGGCACTTTCCGCGGGAGATGGCGATATACTATTTGGCAATAATCTGGCCATGGTGGAGAGGTTATTCTAATCGCTCACGAACTGAAATGAACCCCATGACCGCAACCCACGATCGCGCCCGGTTCCTGATCATCGACGACCATCCGCTGTTTCGCGAGGCGCTGCACAGCGCCGTGCAGATGGCCTATCCGGAAGTCGACACGGTGGAGGCACGCTCGATCACTGAAGCGCTCGATCTTCTGGCCGATGCCAAGCCGTTCGACCTCGCGCTTCTCGACCTTTCGATGCCCGACGTGCATGGTTTTGACGGGCTGCTGCAACTCCGGACCCGCTATCCGCGCCTGCCCGTGGTCATCGTCTCAGGCTATGAGGAGCCGAAGATCATTTCCGAGGCGCTGTCCTACGGCGCTGCCGGCTTCATCCCCAAATCGGCACGCAAGAGCGACCTCGCCGCCGCCATACGCTCGGTGATGGAAGGCGCGATCTATGTCCCGGAAACCTATGAAGGCCGCACGCCGGACGCCGAAAGCGTCGACCGCGCCGACATGGTGCAGCGCCTGTCGACGCTGACGCCCCAGCAACTGCGCGTGCTGCAGATGTTGCGCCAAGGCCTGCTCAACAAGCAGATCGCCTACGAGTTGCAGGTGGGCGAGACGACCGTGAAGGCGCATGTCTCGGAGATATTGCGCAAGCTCAATGTCTACAGCCGCACGCAGGCGGTGATCGAGGTGTCGAAGCTGGACAATGCGGAGCTTTTCAGGGATCAGGCGGGGTTTTGAACTTAACCCTCCCATCAATGGGAGGGTATGAAGCTAAGCCAGCAAATGCGCCAGCAGGGCCCTTAGCTGCGCCGGTTTCAGCGGCTTGCGCATCAGTTCGATGCCGCCGGAGCGGGCGGCTTTGGCGACTGCTTCCGAACTGTCGGCGGTGACGATCAGCGCCGGCACGGCGCGGCCGAGATAGTCGCGGACTTCGGCGATGGTCGTGGTGCCGAGATCGCCGCCGTCGAGATGCTGGTCGGCAATGACGATGTCGGGCACCCAGTCGGTGTCGCCAAGCATGTCGAGCGCATCGTCGGTCGAGGTCGCGGCCCGCACCAGGCATTGCCAGCGTTCGAGCAGGAAGGTCATGGCCTGCAGCACTTCGATATCGTTCTCGACCAGCAGCACCTTGGTGCCGAACAGGCCATAGCCGCGCGGCCGTTCCATGTCGGCAACCCTGGCGATGGCATCGGTTGGCGCACCGATGCCGACGGGAACATCGATGTGGAAGATCGTGCCGCGTTCGACCTTCGACGAGAATGTCACGGGATGGCCGAGCGCGCTGGCCATGCGGCGCACGATGGCAAGCCCGAGCCCGAGACCGCCACCGTCCAGTTCGGCATTGGCCGGCGAGGTGCCGCGGTGGAACTCCTCGAACACCGCCTCGCGCTGGTCGTCGGGAATGCCGCAGCCAGTATCGGCGACGTCGATGCGGATGGTGTCGCCGCGATGCCTGGTGCCGACAAGCACGCCGCCCGAGCGTGTATAGCCCAGCGCGTTGGAAAGAATGTTCTGCAGGATGCGGCGCAGCAGCGTGCGGTCGGAGCGGACCACCGCATGGACCGGCCGGAATTTCAGCGACAGGCCTTTCATCTCCGCCACCGGCAGGAAATCCGAGCGGAGCGACGAGAACAGCGCCTCCAAGCTGACATCGCTCATGTCGGGCTGCACCACGCCGGCATCGAGCTTTGATATGTCGAGCAGGGTTCGCAGCAGGTCCTCCATCGTCTCCAGCGAGCGCTCGACCTGCCGCACCAGTTTCTTGCCCTCGTCACTGGTCTGAACTTCGGCGAGCGCCGAAACCGAGAGATGGGCCGCGTTCAGCGGCTGCAGCACGTCGTGGCTGGCAGCGGCGAGGAAACGGGTTTTCGACAGGTTCGCCAATTCGGCGTTTTCCTTGGCGGCGCTGAGGTCGATGTTCGACTGCTCCAGCCGCCGCAAGGTCGAGTGCAGTTCCTCGGTGCGGGTGCGCACCCGGTTTTCCAGCGAGATCGCGGTCTGAAACAGCGAAAAGGCGTTGCCTTGCTGGTCCATCGAGCGCTCGACGCGGCTGACCAGTGCCGCGTTGATCTTCTTCAGCTTTTCAAGATCGTTTATGTCCCTCAGCGGCATCTTGTTGCGCCGTCCTATTCCGCCGCCTGGCGCTCGCCGAAGGCGATGCCGGTAAAAGTCTGATTCAGATGCATCGACCGGTACTGTTCGCCATAGGTGCCGAAGCCGATGACATTGTTGACCCGGTAGAGTTCCGAGATCTCGCGAAACACCTGCCGATTGCGCGCGTCCAGCCGGCGCAGCACGCAGTCGAAGCCGAGGATCATGTCGATACCGCCGAGCCTCTCCTCGACATCGCGCAGGGCGGCGCGCGTCGATTCGACCATGTCCTTGGGTTGAGCGATCGACAGCACGACGCCATCGTCTATGGCGCAGAAGAACGACAGCGAGCCGTCGGCATGCATCTTCTGGATCGACCGGCAATAATATTGGCCGCCCACCTTCACCACCACGGGATGCGAGGCGAAGCTCAGTGGCGTCAGCATCTGCGCGACGATGCCGACGGACGCGGAATATTCCTGCGCCGCATTGGTGGCATTGAACTCGCGCACGATGCGGTGATCGGGATCGGAAGCCGTCACCACCAGTTTTTCATCGGTGGGAACGAAATTGTCGGTCTTGAAGACATGGAAGGGAATTTCGGTCGATATCAGCACGATGATGGCGCTGTCGGAGGTGACCTTGCCGTTCGAGATCAGGCGCGTCGTCTCGAATTTCAGATCGTCGCCGGCGGAGCCGCCAAGCAGCGGAATGTCATCGAGGCCCCAGTGGATGGCTGAACTCACCGCTTCTTCGGCATAAGAGAGCCCGTCGATGAAGCAGAGCGCGAAAGTGCCTTTGGTCCGATCGCAACCAAGGCGCGCGCGCAGCGATCGCCGCAGGGTCTCCACCTCGCCGGTGATCCTGTCCATACCCGACGAGGACAGATTTTCGACCATCACGCTGACGGCGGTGAACGCGGTGGACGGAAGCAGCATGGCCAGCACATGGCCATCCTCGAGACCTTGCGGCGTGATCTCGCCGGCAGTCGAACAGCCGGCGTGGTGGAGCGCCGGTGCGTGGGTCATGAGCGCCTGGGAAAGGGCGCTGGCTTCGACCAGGCTCTGCGAAAAGAACAGCAGGGCAAAGCCTGCGTCGATGGCGGCTGCTTCCAGTGCGATCGCCTTGGCGAACGCCTCCATGTCGGGCTCGTCCGTGGTGAGCGCCGACAGGCCGCATGCATAGCGCGTCTGTGAATTGGCCAGCGATGTTCTCCGCATTTCCTCCGACGCTTTTTTGTGCGCGGCTGTTTTTAAATGCTTCTGGCGCGCGGGCGTCGACCGACATTGTTGCCTTCAATCGGCGGTTTGGCAATGGGGCCACCGGCACCGCATGTTTGGGCGCGGCCATGACCGAAAGTACAATGTTCCGCGTTTGCGACGTGCTGTTTTTTGTCCGATGTGCGGTGTACGAAT
>NZ_RZOL01000399.1:0-5563 GCF_004022985.1 Mesorhizobium sp. M7A.F.Ca.ET.027.02.1.1
ACGCCGGGCCGGATGCCTCGAACGGCAGGTTCAGACCTTCGACGTCATTGATGGTCAGGCCGACGCTGTTCAGTGCCTTGCTGAAGTTCGAATGCCGCACCGTGCCGGTGAGATAGGCGACCTTCTTGCCCCTGAGATCCTGCAGCGTCTTCAACGGCGAGTCGGTCTTGACGACGATGTAGGAACCGCCGGCCTTCACATAACTCGACAGGCCGATCAGCTTGACGTCGGCGCCGGACGCAGCAACCCGCAGCGCCGGATTGTTGCCGGTATAGGTGAACTCGATCGCGCCGGTGGCCAGCGCGGTCGTCGCCTCCGAACCGCCATTGAAAGTCACCAGTTCGACCTTGATGCCGTCCTTGGCGAACTCCTTCTCCCACCAGCCGTCCTTCTGGGCGAGGATGAATTTGAGATGCCCCGGCGCGGTACTGCCGATGCGGATAATTTCAGGCTTGTCCTGCGCGAAGGCAGGCATGCCGCCAAGGCCGATGACGACGGCAATAGCGCCCTTCAGCAGCAGCCGGCGAAGGGCGTCGAATGGAATGTTGGGCATGGGAAAAATCCTTCCTGATTGGAATGAATGGGTGGCTCAGATGAGCGAGGTCTCGGACTGGCCTTTCCAGGCCGTTGCCCAGCGCTCGAACCAGACGAGCAGGTAATTGACGGTCAGGCCGATGACGGTCAGCGTCAGGATGCCGGCGTACATGTCGGCCGTTTCCATCATCAGCTGCGAGTTCTGGATGAGGAAACCGAGGCCGGATTTGGCCGCCAGCATCTCGGCGCCGATGACCGCGAACAGCGAGGATTTCACCGCCAGCCGGGCGCCGGCGACGATCGAGGGAATGCTGGCCGGCAGGATGACTTTGCGGAACAGATCGAAGTCGGACGTACCCATCGAGCGCGCCGCCTTGATCAGCAGCGGATCCACCGACTTGACGCCGCTGATCGTGTTGACGAGGAGAAAGAAAACCGAGGAGTAGAAGGTGATCGCGACCTTCGATTCCTCACCGATGCCGAGCAACAGGATGAACACCGGCAGCAGTGCGAATTGCGATGTGTTTCGCAGCGTCTGCACCAGGAGGTCGGAAACCTTCTCGAACAGCGAATAGCGCCCCATCAACAGACCGAGGGGGATGGCCACCACCACGCCGAGTGCGAAGCCGATCGCTGCGCGCTGCAGGCTGATGCCGATATGCTCGATCAGCACGCCCGAGGCGAGCAGCGCCCACCAGGCGACCAGGACCTCGCTCAGCGGCGGAAAGAAGATCCGGTTCAGCCAGCCGAGTCGGGGCGCGATCTCCCACAGCAGGAAGAACAGGCCGAGCAGCGGCACGCCATAGAGGAACGTGCCGTGGCTTGCTTTCTTGCTCCAGATCTTGGCGCTGGCCTTGATGGCCGGGACCCTGGCGGCGGCTACCGTTTCGCCAGCGCCGGCAAACAGGTGGAGCGCTCCCGCGGAGCCAAACTTCTCGGTCAGATAGGCCATTGGTCCAGCTCCTCAGTGACTGAAGGCTGGCGACAGGGTCCAGTCCTTCTGCGCCTTGTTGACCTCGTCGCGCAGCACGTCCCAGACGCGGGCGCGATATAGATTGAATTCGGCGCTGGCGCGGATGTCGCCGTCGCGCGGTCGTGGCAGGTCGATGTCGATGATCTCTTTCACCGCGCCCGGCCGTGCCGTCATCACCACGACGCGGTCGGCGAGGAAGATCGCCTCGTCGATCGAGTGGGTGACAAAAATCACCGTGGTGTTGATCTTGCCCCAGATCCGCAGCAGCTCGCCTTGCAGAAGCTCGCGCGTCTGCTGGTCGAGCGCCGCGAACGGCTCGTCCATCAGCAGCACTTCCGGGTTGCTGGCCAGCGCACGCGCGATCGCCACACGCTGCTGCATGCCGCCGGACAGCTGGTTGGGAAAACGGTCCTCGAAACCGGCAAGGCCGAACAGCGCCAACAGATGGCGGGCTGTGGCGGTACGCTCGGCCTTGGCCACGCCGCGCACTTCCAGCGCATATTCGATGTTGGCGAGCGCCGTGCGCCAGGGAAACAGCGCATATTGCTGGAAGACATAGCCGGTCTTTGGATCGGGCCTGGTGATGCGCCTGCCGTCGAGCTGGACGTTGCCGCCGGTCGCCTGCGTCAGCCCGCCAATGATATCGAGCAGCACCGACTTGCCCGAGCCGCTCGGGCCGACCAGCGTGATGAACTCGCCCTTGCGGATGGAAAGATCGACGCCGTCGAGCACGGTGACGCGGTCGGTCGCCTCGCCATCCACGGTGACGAACTGCCCCGGCTTGAGCTGGAAGGTCTTGCTGATGTCGCTGACGACGATCCGGTCCATGTTCGGGCGATCCATATCTGTCTCCGATCGGTTCACTGCGCCACGCGGATGCGGTGCGTCGGGTCGAATTCCGAGCCGCCCGCCTTGCCGCGCTTCCAGCCAAGCGCGCGGGCATAGGAGCCGAACAGCTGGCGGGCGTCGGCCTGAGCTTCCGTGATGCCGGTCGGCCCTTCGGCGAACTCGGCCACATAAAGCGCGTCGGTCGGGCAATAGATCTCGCAAAGAAAGCAGGTCTGGCAGTCCTCCTGGCGAGCGATCACCGGCACGCCATTGTCGGTCGCGTCGAAGACGTTGGCCGGGCACACCTTGACGCAGATGTCGCATTCGACGCAGCGCGTGGCCGAGACGATCTCGATCATGACGCCAGCTCCGCCAGCCGCTCAGGCGCACCTGCGATGCGGAACGCATCCACACCGGTGATGACCAGCCGGTGCGCGAAGGCCGGGCTCTTGCCCGGCAGATCGGTGCGGCGGTGCATGCCGCGGCTCTCGGTGCGGTGCAGCGCGGCGGCCACGGACCAACGCCCAGCAGCGGCGATCGAAGCTGCCTCTCGGGTACGGACCCGGTCCAGCCCCTCGCCTTGCAGATGGCTGCGCACGTCGCGCCAGACACTCTCCAGCCGCTCGCCGCTTTTCTCCAGGGCCTCGCCAGTGCGGAAGAAATTCTTGTCGAGCGGCGTGACTTCGCTACGCACCGCCTCGATAACTTCGCCCGCCGAGATGTCGGCCCTCGCCGATGATGCAGGACGCAAGCCGGCCTGGCCGAGCGATTGCACTGCGCTGCGGAACGCCTTGCCGGTGCGGCGCTGGGCATGGGTCGAGGCGCCCTTGCCGGCCCACCAGCCGCTGGCCAGCGCCCAGGACGAATTGAAGGCGCCGCCGCCTGATACCGCACCGGTCATCATCTCGCGGCTGGCAGCGTCGCCGGCAACATAGAGGCCGGGCACGCCGGTGGCGCAATCGTCGGAGACGATGTCGATGCCGCCGGTGCCGCGCACCGTGCCTTCGGCGCGCAAGGTGATACGGAACAGTTCGCTGAACGGGTCGATGCCGGCGCGGTCATAGGGCACGAAGCAGTTCGGCTGACCCTGGCGCAGCCAGCCTTGCAGCGCCGGCTCGGCTTGATCGAGCCGCGCATAGACCGGGCCGTCGATCAGCGCACGCGCCACTTCCTCCTCGCGGTCGCCGATGCCGTTGCGCAACGGCTCGCCGGTCGGCCCGAGGATCGGCGAACCATCCTCGCGATGGAACGATGCCCAGCGGAACGGCAGGCCCTTGTTCAATGAGGAGCCATAGGGCGCCAGCGTGTACTTGCCGGTGAACTCCATGCCCGACAGGCTGGCGCCGGCTTCCGCCGCCATCAGATAGCCGTCGCCGGTCAGCCCGGTCGCGCCGAGGATGCGCTCGCGGAAAGCGCAGCCGCCCGTCGCCAGCACCACCGCGTTGGCGTCGACGCGCCAGTCCTGGCCGATCTGCCGGGCGACACCGGCGGCGCCAACGATGGCATCGCCGTCGGACAGAAGTTCGAGCGCCGGGTGATGGTCGAGCACCGTGACGCCGGCCAACAGCACCCGGCGGCGCATGAAGCGCATGTAGTCCGGCCCGCGCAGATTGGCGATGTAGAGCCGGCCGTCATCCTCGCTCGGAAAGGGATAGCCCCATTCGGACAGCCTGAGCAGATTGCGGTAGGCGGTATCGACGCAGCGCAGCATCCAGCGCGGGTCGGCGAGTTCGCCGGTGCGCTGCCAACGCCGCTCAACGACGGCATGCCTGTTGTCGCCCGGCGGCACGCACCAGGTGCCGGTGTTGGAGGGCGCGGTGGCGCCACTGGTGCCAAGATAACCTTTGTCGGCCAGCACCACCTTGGCGCCGCTCTCGGCCGCAGCGACAGCCGCCCAGGCCGCTGACGGACCTCCGCCCAGCACCAGCACGTCGGCCTGGAGCAGCAAGCTGTCAGAAACGGATTTTTGCGGCTTGGGCATGGATACCTGGCGAATGCGTCGAGGACGGCGCTAGGCCGCGCGGGCCGCGCTGGAAGACCAGACCGGCTCGTTGCCGGCGCTCCACTTGATGTTGCAGCCGATCGACGGCACCTGGCTGGCAGTGGGCCTGCCGCCCTCCAGCACCGTGTCGACCGCTGCCCGCAGATCGGCACCGGTCACCGGCTTGCCATTACCCGGCCGCGCATCGTCGAACTGGCCGTGATAGGCGAGCCGCCGGTCGGCATCGAACAGGAAGAAGTCGGGTGTGCAGGCGGCGTCATAGGCCTTGGCCGTCTGCTGCGACGCATCCTTGAGATAGGGGAAGGAATAGCCGAATTTTTCGGCCTCTTCGCCGATGCGGGCCAGCGTCTCCTCCGGATGCGCCTCATGGTCATTGGCGTTGATCGCCACCACTTGCAGCCCCTTGCCGGCATAATCCCTGGCGAAAACGGCAAGCTGCTCACGGATCAGCACGACGAACGGGCAGCGGTTGGAAATAAAGGCGACGAGCAAGGCCGGCTTGGCGTCGAAATCGGCGAGGCGGTGCAGCACGCCTTGCGCGTCGGGCAACAGGAAATCGGCCGCCCTGGTGCCGAGGTCGATCGGATTGGACTCTGTCTTCGGCATCGATGCGCGCTCCCTTTGTGCAGCCGGTTTTCACAGGCCAAGTGCGAGCGCCTCGAACGTTCGCAGTTAGTCTATGAATTTAGTATAATTATAGGCTGGAGAGCACATTCACGGTCAACCGAGCGGCTTAGAATATCGTGCCAATGTTTCAGGCCGAGCCGCCAAGTTTGTTCGGGCGGAAGCCGATCCGGAGAAATCCGGACGGACAGGATTTATCAAGCGCAACGGGTTCGACGACGAATTGGTACTGCCCAGCCGAAACGCCTTGCGATTTTCGCGACGTCATTCCCCTTCCGGATAGAGCGCCTTCGCCAGGTCGCGGATCGCATCTGATGTGCGCGGGCCGAAGCCGATCATGTAGGCGCCGTCGAGCACCACCAGCGCCTTGTTGGCCGCCGCCGGCGTTGCCGCCAGCGCGCGGTTGCCGAACACCTGCTCGGGCGTCGGGCCACCCTTGCCGTCGCTCATCATCAGGATGACATCAGGCGCCATCTCGATCAGCTTTTCCTCTGATGCCGCCTTGTAGCCCTGCACGACATCCATCGGGTTGCGGCCGCCGGCGTAGCGGATGATGGCGTCGGCCGAGGTGCCGGCACCGGCTGCGCTCAGCTTCACAAGGC
>NZ_RZOL01000039.1:0-26486 GCF_004022985.1 Mesorhizobium sp. M7A.F.Ca.ET.027.02.1.1
TTCAGTGCCAGTCATCGGCGGCGCGCCGGGAAAGCGGCCGGTGGTCTATGCCTTCGGCCATGGCCATCTCGGCCTGACCCAGGCGGCGGCCACCGGACGGTTGATCAGGGATCTTGTCCTGGGGCAGACTCCACCGATCGAACTGGCCCCCTTCAGTCCGCGACGATTTTGATATTTTCGGGTTTTAATTTTCGAGGAGCGTCATGGCCAAGAAATCCTTCTTCTGCATAGACGGCCACACCTGCGGCAATCCGGTGCGGCTGGTCGCTGGCGGCGGCCCGCTGCTGCAGGGCGCGACGATGATGGAGCGGCGTGCGCATTTTCTGGCCGAGTATGACTGGATCCGCACCGGCCTGATGTTCGAGCCGCGCGGCCACGACGTGATGTCCGGTTCGATCCTCTACCCGCCGACGCGCGAGGATTGCGATATCGCCATCCTGTTCATCGAAACCTCCGGCTGCCTGCCGATGTGCGGCCACGGCACCATCGGTACGGTGACGATGGCGATCGAGCACGGTCTGATCAAGCCGAAGACGCCGGGCGTGCTTCGGCTCGACACGCCGGCCGGCCTTGTCATCGCCGAATACAAACAGGTCGGCGATTATGTCGAGGAGGTGCGCATCACCAATGTGCCGTCCTTCCTCCATGCCGAGGGGCTGACAGTCGAATGCCCTGGGCTCGGCGAAATCACCGTCGATGTCGCCTATGGCGGCAACTTCTACGCCATCGTCGAACCACAGAAGAACTATCGCGACATGGCCGATTATTCGGCGGGCGACTTCATCGCCTGGAGCCCGGTGGTGCGCCAGCGGCTCAACGAGAAATATTCCTTCGTCCATCCCGAGAACCCGGGCATCAACCGGCTGTCGCACATGCTGTGGACCGGTGCTCCGACGGTGGATGGGGCGGATGCCCGCAATGCCGTGTTCTACGGCGACAAGGCGATCGACCGCTCGCCCTGCGGCACCGGCACCTCGGCGCGCATGGCGCAGCTTCATGCCAAGGGCAAACTCAAGGCCGGCGACAGCTTCGTCCATGAATCGATCATCGGTTCGCTGTTCAAGGGCAAGGTCGAAAAAGACGTCACCGTGGCCGGCAAACCGGCCATCATTCCCTCTATCGGCGGCTGGGCGCGGATGACCGGACTGAACACCATCTTCATCGAGGACCGCGACCCGTTCGCGCATGGATTTGTTGTCAAGTGATGGGAATCCTGACCCTGCGGAAAGCGAGGGCTTGAAAAATGGATCATGCCAAAAACGCAAGGATTCCTTTCATCACCTAATTTTGACGGCGATTTCTTCGAAACGGAGCGCATGATGCGGTCGAATCGTCAAAGACATTGCGTTATGCCAATGGTAGGGTCCGCGATAGTCCAGGGGCCGGATGGTGGAAAACGGGCAATCGGACAGCGTGCTTCGAAAACACGCATCACGATTGAAAAATGACGTTGCAATCCGGGCTCGAAACTTTACGACTAGGGGAAATACGAAAAGGAATGCGTCTGCATGGGCGACATTCCAGGGGAGCCATGTACACATGCAGTACTTTGTCCAGCAGCTTATCAACGGGCTGACGCTGGGATCGATCTATGGGCTGATCGCGATCGGCTATACGATGGTCTACGGCATCATCGGCATGATCAATTTCGCCCATGGCGACATCTTCATGGTGGGTGCCTTCACGGCTCTGATCGTCTTCCTCGCCCTTGGCGCGCTGTTCTATTCCGTGCCGGTTGTGCTGGCGCTGCTGATCATGATGATCGTGGCGATGCTGCTCACCAGCCTCTACAACTGGACAATCGAAAAAGTCGCCTACCGGCCGCTGCGCGGTTCGTTCCGACTGGCCCCGCTGATCACTGCCATCGGCATGTCGATCGCGCTGTCGAACTTCGTCCAGGTGACGCAGGGTCCCCGCAACAAGCCGATCCCGCCGATGGTCAGCCAGGTTTACAACTTCAACGGCATCAGCGTGTCGCTGAAGCAGATCATCATCGTCGTCGTCACGGCGCTGCTGCTGGCGCTGTTCTGGTATCTGGTCAACAAGACCTCGCTCGGGCGAGCGCAACGGGCCTGTGAGCAGGACCGCAAGATGGCGGCGCTGCTCGGCATCGATGTCGACCGCACCATCTCGATCACCTTCATCATGGGTGCGGCCCTTGCTGCGGTCGCCGGCACTTTGTTCCTGATGTATTACGGCGTCATTGCCTTCTCTGATGGCTTTACGCCGGGCGTGAAAGCCTTCACGGCGGCGGTGCTGGGCGGCATCGGTTCGCTGCCGGGCGCGGTGGTCGGCGGGCTGATGATCGGCTTCATCGAGAGCATGTGGTCGGCATATTTCTCGATCGACTACAAGGACGTCGCGGCGTTCTCGATCCTGGCCATCGTGCTGATCTTCCTGCCTTCCGGCATATTGGGCCGGCCAGAAGTCGAAAAGGTCTGAGACCATGGCCGTCACCGTATCTCCGGAGCGCGACACCGTCGCCACGCCTATGCAGCGCGCGTTGCGCGAGTCACTTTATGCCGCTGCCATATCGTTTGGCCTGTTCGTGCTGTTCATCGGCCTGAAGACCGGCCAGAACATTTCCAATGAATTGGTCCTGACGACGCGCTGGGGCCTGCTTGCCGCCGTGGTGATCGCCACGGCCATCGGGCGCTTCCTCTATGTCGCTTATGGCCAGCCCTTCCTGGCCAACCAGAAGATCACCGACGTCGCCACCGGTCTGCTGCCGGCCAGCGTGGCGTCACGCTTCTTCCAATTGCCGGCCTTCATCGTGGCCTTGGTCGCGGCGGTGGTGTTGTTTGCGGTCAACAGTTCTCTCGTCGGATGGGTGGGAGCGGAGCCGGCGGGCTATCTGCAATTCCTGCGCGCCTTGGCGGTCATCTATGTGCTGGCCTGCGTGATCTATTATTTCCGGGGCTTCATCCATGCCAACTTCACCAAACTCGGCATTGCCGCGCTGATCCTCTATCCGATCCTGGTGGTGGCGATCCTGTCGCTGATGTCCTGGTCGTTCGTCGGCGGGCTGCAAGGCTCGCTGAAATGGGTCGACAATTTCGGCATCCAGATCCTGATCTATGTGATGCTGGCCTGGGGCCTGAACATCGTCGTCGGCCTCGCCGGCCTGCTCGACCTCGGTTATGTCGCCTTCTACGCGGTCGGCGCCTATGCCTATGCGCTGCTCGGCACGCAGTACGGCCTGTCGTTCTGGATCCTTTTGCCGGCCGCCGGCGCCATGGCCGCCTTCTGGGGCGTGCTGCTCGGCTTCCCGGTGCTGCGCCTGCGCGGCGACTATCTGGCGATCGTCACCTTGGCTTTCGGTGAGATCATCCGCCTGGTGCTGATCAACTGGCGCGAGGTCACCAACGGTTCGGCCGGTATTTCCGGCATCCCGAAGGTCACCTTCTTCGGCCTGATGACCTTCAACGTGTCGGACCCCAATTATATCGCCAAGGTGCTGCATCTGGCGACATCGAGCGCCTACTACAAGATCTTCCTCTATTACCTGATCCTGGCGTTGGCGCTGCTGACAGCCTTCGTCACCATCCGGCTGCGGCGCATGCCGGTCGGCCGTGCCTGGGAAGCGTTGCGGGAGGACGAGATCGCCTGCCGCTCGCTCGGCATCAACACCACCACCACGAAGCTCACAGCCTTCGCCACGGGTGCGATGTTCGGCGGCTTCGCCGGCGCGTTCTTCGCTGCACGGCAGGGCTTCGTCAGCCCGGAATCCTTCGTCTTCCTGGAATCGGCCATCATCCTGGCCATCGTCGTTCTCGGCGGCATGGGTTCGCTGGTCGGCATCGCGGTCGCCGCAATGGTGATGATCGGCGGCACCGAGGCATTGCGCGAACTCGACTTCCTCAAGCAGGTCTTCGGGCCGGACTTCACACCGGAACTCTACCGCATGCTTCTGTTCGGCATGGCCATGGTCATCGTCATGCTGTGGAAGCCGCGCGGCTTCGTCGGCAGTCGTGAACCAACCGCCTTCCTCAAGGAGCGAAAGGCTGTCTCAAGCTCCTTCACCAAGGAAGGACACGGCTGATGAATGCGAACCCTGTTCAGAAGGCCAATTCCGGCGTGAACGACGCTATCCTGCAGGTCGATCATCTGTCGATGAAGTTCGGTGGCCTTGTGGCCATCGGCGATCTGTCTTTCGCCGCCAAGCGCGGCGAGATCACCGCGCTGATCGGCCCCAACGGCGCCGGCAAGACCACGGTGTTCAACTGCATCACCGGCTTTTACAAGCCGTCGGAAGGCATGATCACGCTCAACCGGAACGATGGTTCGACCTTCCTGCTCGAGCGGCTGCCCAACCATGAGATCCCGGCGCGCGCCAAGGTGGCGCGCACCTTCCAGAACATCCGCCTGTTCTCCGGCATGACCCTGCTGGAGAACCTGCTGGTCGCCCAGCACAACAAACTGATGAAGGCATCGGGCTACACGGTCCTCGGCCTGTTCGGCTTCAGCGGCTATCGCAAGGCCTCGGCCGAATCGGTGGAACTCGCCAAGCATTGGCTGGAAAAGGCCGATCTTGTCGACCGTGCCGACGACCCGGCCGGCGACCTGCCCTATGGCGCGCAGCGCCGCCTCGAGATCGCTCGCGCCATGTGCACGGGACCCGAGCTTCTGTGCCTCGACGAACCGGCGGCCGGCCTCAATCCGAAGGAATCGGCGGCGCTCAACGAGTTGCTGATCGACATCAAGAACACCGCGGGCACGTCGATCCTGCTGATCGAGCATGACATGTCCGTCGTTATGCAAATCTCCGATCATGTCGTGGTGCTGGAGTACGGCCGCAAGATCTCCGACGGCAGTCCGCAATCGGTGCGCACGGATCCGCGCGTCATCGCCGCCTATCTCGGCGTCGACGACGAGGAAGTCGAGGCGGTTCTTACCGAAGTCGGCGACGAAGATGTGATCGAACAGCTCGATACCGGGCCGGATTACGCACATGGTCCGGGGACATCGTCGTCCTATCTCGCCGGGCCGGTGACCGACACGGTGGGCCACAGTTCAGGTGAGCGGGTTACGGTCGCCAAGGGCGCATCAAAGGCGGGTCAAGTCGACGCAAGAGCCAATGCCGCGCCCAGAAAGCCGTCCGAGCGGGTGAAGGCCAAGCCGGCCGCGAAACCTCCCACAGCCAAGCCGCGCGGAGGGCGTAAATGATGGCCGCGACAACGCTGCTCGATATCAAGGGCGTGCAGACCTATTACGGCAACATCCGGGCGCTGAACGGCGTCGATGTCACTGTGAAGGAAGGTGAGATCGTGGCGCTGATCGGTGCCAACGGCGCCGGCAAGTCGACGCTGATGATGACTATTTTCGGCGCGCCGCGCGCTCGCGCCGGCACCATCACCTTTGCCGGCACCGACATCACCCAGATGCCGACGCACGAGATCGCGCGCATGCGCATTGCCCAGTCGCCCGAGGGCCGGCGGATCTTTCCGCGCATGACGGTGATGGAAAACCTGCAGATGGGCGCCAGCCTCGACAACCTCAAGCACTATGACGAGGACGTCGAGAAGGTGTTCACGCTGTTCCCGCGGTTGAAAGAGCGCATCACCCAGCGCGGCGGCACGCTGTCGGGCGGTGAGCAGCAGATGCTGTCGATCGGACGCGCGCTGATGGCACGGCCGAAGCTGCTTTTGCTCGACGAGCCGTCGCTGGGTCTCGCGCCACTGATCGTCAAGCAGATCTTCGACGCCATCCGCGAACTGAACCGCACCCAGGGGCTGACCGTGTTCCTGGTCGAGCAGAACGCCTTCGGCGCGCTGAAGCTCGCCACGCGCGGCTACGTCATGGTCAACGGCAATGTGACGATGAGCGGCACCGGCAAGGAGCTGCTCGCCAATCCGGAAGTGCGCGCCGCCTATCTCGAAGGCGGACACCACTGAGTTCGGAGCGGAATGCGTGCATCCGCCATTCCGCTCCAGATTGTTTGTTTGTCGCATGATCTTTGTCCGGAAAGTCCGCAACTTTTCGGGGTCATGCTAAGGAGACTTCACCATGCAGGGCATTCTTTACGAGGAACCCTCGATCTGGCAGTTCTTCTTCGTCACCTGTCTGCTCGGCGGCTGGGCGGCGTGGATGACGGGCAAGGCCAGTGCTCAGACGTGGCGCAGCTTCATCCAGCTGTTCGCCTATATGCTGGGCCTCGGCATCGCGATCCGCTTCATCCATCACGCGCTGTTCGGCGGCACCATGTTCTCGCTGCACTATTATGTCGTCGACACCATCGTGCTGATGATCCTCGGCTTCGTCGGCTATCAATACACGCGCACCAACCAGATGGTGACACAGTATAATTGGCTCTACGAAAGAGCTTCAATCTTGAGCTGGAAACCGAAAGGTTGACGTTCATCATTAACGCCGCCTCGGAATTGAATCGGCGTGACAAGTGCCTGAAAATCGGCAAACTATGCTTTCTGCGATAAGGGTGGGCATCGCATGAAAGCTTCATCCACGCCCACTCCGTAAATGGGAGCGTTTAAATGAAAAAGTCACTTTTGTCCGCCGTAGCCCTGACCGCGCTTGTCGCGTTCGGCGGCAACGCGTGGGCCGATGTAATGTTCGGCGTTGCCGGCCCGATCACCGGTCCGAATGCCGCCTTCGGCGCACAGCTTCAGAAGGGTGCGGAAGCGGCTGTCGCCGACATCAATGCCAAGGGCGGCATCAACGGCGAGCAGATCAAGCTCGAAGTCGGCGACGATGTCTCCGATCCGAAGCAGGGCATCTCGGTTGCCAACAAGTTCGTCGGCGACGGCGTCAAGTTCGTGGTCGGCCACTTCAACTCGGGCGTCTCGATCCCGGCGTCGGAAGTCTATGCGGAAAACAACATCGTCGAGATCACCCCGGCTGCCACCAACCCGCAGCTCACCGAGCGCGGCTTGTGGAACGTGTTCCGCACCTGCGGGCGCGATGACCAGCAGGGTAGCATCGCCGGCGCTTATCTCGCCGCAAACTTCAAGGACGCCAAGATCGCCGTCGTGCACGACAAGACCACCTACGGCCAGGGCCTTGCCGACGAAACCAAGAAGGCGATGAACGCCGCCGGCGTGACGGAAGTCATGTACGAAGGCATCAATGTCGGCGACAAGGACTTCTCGGCGCTGATCGCCAAGATGAAGGAAGCCGGCGTTTCCATCATCTATTGGGGCGGCCTGCATACCGAAGCCGGCCTGATCATCCGCCAGGCGGCCGACCAGGGCCTCAAGGCGACGCTGATTTCCGGCGACGGCATCGTGTCGAACGAGCTGGCTTCGATCGCGGGCGACGCGGTTGCGGGGACGCTCAACACGTTCGGCCCGGATCCGCGCCTGATCCCTGCCAACAAGGAACTCGTCGAGAAGTTCCGTGCGCAGGGTTTCGAGCCGGAAGCCTATACGCTCTACGCCTACGCTGCCGTGCAGGCGCTTGCCGAAGCAGCGACCGTTGCCAAGTCGAACGACCCGCAGGCAGTTGCCAAGGCGCTGCATGAAAACGGCCCGTTCAAGACCGTGCTCGGCGACCTGTCCTATGACGCCAAGGGCGACCCGACGCTGCCCGGCTACGTCATGTACGAATGGAAGAAGGGCGACGACGGCAAGTACACCTACATCCAGAAGATGTAAGCGTCAGTCTCCAGACCGTTTACGGATGCCCGGCGCCTCGCGCCGGGCATTTTCTTTTCCCATCACGTTCAGGGGGCGGCCGACAGAGCCGGGTCCTTAGCCGGTGAATGATCGTGCGCTAACTGCAAAGCCGGCGCTTTTCTTGCTGTTCGGATGAATGCGAAGGGCTTCTGGCGCAATGATTCCATTTCAATCGGTTTAAACGCACGTCAATTTTGTTTGCACTGCAGCATTTTCACGCTAATCATTGCGCCGATTTCTCTTCCTTTCCGTTGCTGGAGCCCAGTCCTTGGCCATCACGAAGATCCTCGTCGCCAACCGGTCCGAAATCGCCATTCGCGTTTTTCGCGCGGCCAACGAACTCGGCCTCAAAACCGTGGCGATCTGGGCCGAGGAAGACAAATACTCCCTGCATCGCTTCAAGGCCGACGAGAGCTACCAGGTCGGACGCGGGCCGCATCTGACCCGGGACATGGGGCCGATCGAAAGCTATCTGTCGATCGAGGAGGTGATCCGCGTCGCCAGGCTGTCGGGTGCCGATGCTATTCATCCCGGCTACGGATTGTTGTCGGAAAGTCCCGAATTCGCCGACGCCTGTGCCGAAGCCGGCATTACCTTCATCGGGCCGAAGCCGGACACAATGCGGCGGCTCGGCAACAAGGTCGCCGCGCGCAATCTCGCCATCGAGGTCGGGGTGCCGGTGATCCCCGCCACCGATCCGTTGCCGGATGACATGGAGGCGGTCAAGAAACTGGCCAAGGGAATCGGCTATCCGGTGATGCTGAAGGCGTCATGGGGCGGCGGCGGCCGCGGCATGCGCGCCATCCGCGCCGAAGCCGACCTTGCCCGTGAAGTCACCGAGGGCAAGCGCGAGGCGAAAGCCGCCTTCGGCAAGGACGAGGTCTATCTTGAAAAGCTGATCGAACGCGCCCGCCATGTCGAGGTGCAGGTGCTGGGCGACACCCACGGCAATGCGGTGCACCTGTTCGAGCGCGACTGTTCGATCCAGCGCCGCAACCAGAAGGTCGTCGAGCGAGCGCCGGCGCCCTATCTCGAAATGTCGCAGCGCGAGGAGCTTTGCGGCCATGCGCTGAAGATCGCCCGCGAGACCAGTTACATCGGCGCCGGCACGGTCGAGTTCCTGCAGGATGCCGACACCGGCAAATTCTATTTCATCGAGGTCAATCCGCGCATCCAGGTCGAGCACACCGTCACCGAGCAGGTGACCGGCATCGACATCGTCAAGGCGCAGATCCACATCCTCGACGGCTTTGCCATCGGCACACCGGAATCAGGCGTGCCGGCGCAGAAGGACATAAGGCTGAACGGCCACGCGCTGCAGTGCCGCATCACCACGGAAGATCCCGAACACAATTTCATCCCCGATTACGGCCGCATCACCGCCTATCGCGGCGCAACAGGCTTCGGCATCCGCCTCGATGGCGGCACCGCCTATTCGGGCGCTGTCATCACCCGCTTCTACGATCCGCTGCTGGAGAAGGTGACGGCGTGGGCGCCGACGCCGGCCGAGACCATCGCCCGCATGAACCGGGCGCTGCGCGAGTTCCGCATCCGCGGCGTCGCCACCAACCTGACCTTCCTCGAAGCGATCATCAACCATCCGAGCTTCGCCGACAATTCCTACACGACCAAGTTCATCGACACGACGCCGGAACTGTTCCAGCAGGTCAAGCGCCAGGACCGCGCCACCAAGCTCATCAACTATCTCGCCGACGTCAGCGTCAACGGCCATCCCGAGACGCGCGGCCGGCCGCAGCCGAAGGCCGATGCGGCCGCACCCGTGGTGCCTTACCTCAACGGCAATGTGCCCGGCGGCAGCAAGCAGAAGCTGGATGTGCTCGGGCCGGAGAAGTTCGCCGCCTGGATGCGCGATCAGAGGCAAGTGCTGGTCACCGACACGACGATGCGCGATGGCCACCAGTCGTTGCTCGCCACCCGTGTGCGAACGCATGACATTGCCGGCATCGCCGGTACCTATGCGCGTGCCTTGCCGCAGCTTCTATCGCTGGAATGCTGGGGTGGCGCCACCTTCGACGTCGCCATGCGCTTCCTCACCGAGGATCCGTGGGAGCGGCTGTCGCTGGTGCGCGAGGCGGCGCCCAATCTGCTGTTGCAGATGCTGCTGCGCGGCGCCAATGGCGTCGGCTACACCAACTATCCCGACAATGTCGTGCAGCATTTCGTCAAGCAGGCAGCAAGCGGTGGCATCGACCTGTTCCGGGTCTTCGATTGCCTGAACTGGGTCGACAACATGCGCGTCGCCATGGATGCGGTCGGCGCCGAGGGCAAGCTGATCGAAGCGGCGATCTGCTATACCGGCGACATCCTCGATCCGGCGCGGGCGAAATACGACCTCAAATACTATGTCGGCCTGGCCAAGGAATTGCAGGCGGCCGGCGCCCACATCATCGCGGTCAAGGACATGGCCGGACTGTTGAAGCCGGCGGCGGCACGCGTGCTGTTCAAGGAGCTGCGCGAGGCGACCGACCTGCCGATCCATTTCCACACCCACGACACGTCGGGCCTGTCGGCGGCGACGGTGCTGGCGGCGGTGGAAAGCGGCGTCGACGCCATAGACGCGGCGATGGATGCTTTCTCCGGCAACACCTCGCAGCCATGCCTTGGCTCGCTCGTCGAGGCGCTGAAGGGCACAGAACGCGACCCCGGTCTCGACCCGCAATGGATCAGGAAGATCTCGTTCTACTGGGAAGCGGTGCGCAACCAGTACGCCGCCTTCGAAAGCGACCTCAAGGGGCCGGCTTCGGAAGTCTATCTGCACGAGATGCCGGGCGGGCAGTTCACCAATCTGAAGGAACAGGCGCGCTCGCTCGGACTGGAGACGCGCTGGCACGAGGTGGCGCAGACCTATCACGACGTCAATCTGATGTTCGGCGACATCGTCAAGGTGACGCCGTCCTCCAAGGTCGTCGGCGACATGGCATTGATGATGGTCAGTCAGGACCTGACCGTTGCCGATGTCGAAAACCCGGACAAGGATATCGCCTTTCCGGACTCGGTCGTCTCGATGCTGCGCGGCGATCTTGGCCAGTCGCCAGGCGGGTGGCCGACGGCGCTGCAGAGGAAGGCGCTGAAGGGCGACAAGCCGATCACGGTGCGGCCCGGTTCGCTGCTCAAGCCAGCCGACCTCAAGGCCAACCGCAAGGAAATCGAGGAAAAGCTCGAGCGCAAGCTGTCGGAGTTCGAATTCGCCTCGTGGCTGATGTATCCGAAGGTGTTCACGGATTTCGCCGGCGCGCAGGAAACCTATGGGCCGGTCAGCGTCCTGCCGACGCCGACCTATTTCTACGGCATGAAGCCGGAAGACGAGATCTTCGTCGACATCGAGAAGGGCAAGACGCTGGTGGTGCGCTGCCTGGCCATCGGCGATGTCGACGAGAAGGGCATGGTCACCGTGTTCTTCGAGCTCAACGGCCAGCCGCGTCGTGTCAAGGTGCCCGACCGGGCGCATGGCGCGTCCGCCGCCAAGGCCCGCCGCAAGGCCGAACCCGGCAACGAGGCGCATGTCGGCGCACCGATGCCGGGCGTCGTCTCGGCGCTTTCGGTGGCTGCCGGCCAGGCTGTGAAGGCCGGTGACGTGCTGCTTTCCATCGAAGCGATGAAGATGGAGACGGCGCTGCATGCCGAGCGCGACGGCACGGTCGCCGAGGTGCTGGTCAAGGCAGGCGACCAGATCGATGCCAAGGATCTGCTGATCGCTTTCAATTAGAGTTCGCAAAACGGACTGGTTGTCGGCTTCTGGCGGCAGCCCGCGCGGCTTGGTCGATAACGGCTTGACCCGCCGCCGCCGGTCGGGCATCGAACCGGCTCAAATTTTGCCGCAGTCGTCCGCGAGTCGCGGAGCCGATGCTTTTGGAGAAAAATATGGCCGACGATATCACCGATACCAGCCAGACTGTTGCCGCCGGCCAGCTGCGTGCCTTCATCGAGCGCATAGAGCGGCTCGAGGAAGAGAAGAAAACCATTTCCGACGATATCAAGGAAGTGTTCGCCGAGGCCAAGGGCACCGGCTTCGACACCAAGGCGATGCGCACGATCATCCGGCTGCGCAAGAAGGACCAGGCCGAGCGTCAGGAAGAGGAAACCATCCTCGATCTGTACAAGGCCGCACTCGGCATGGTGTAAGACTAGCCGGCCCCGGCACCGACGCGGTTGCCGGAGATACGGTTTGAGCCATGAGCGAATTCGACTTCGGCGCCCGCCGCGCCTCTGAATTCCGCCAGCGCGGCTTCTGGACGCTGTTCGCCGAGCGGCATCCGGAAGAAACGGCTTCGATGGCGAGGCGCGGACCCTGGTTCTGGCAGCGCGGGCTGCCCGACTTCGCCTTGGTTCTTTCCATGTATGTCGCGCCGGCGCAGAGCCAGGTCGGCGTCTTCTTCGGTCGCAACGAGAAGTTCGGCGCCACGCAGGCGTGGTCGCGGCTGAAGCCGTTTCAGCCTGATATCGAAGCCAGGCTGAAGCTCAGGCCGGAACAGAGTTGCGAGGACCTCGGCATCAATTCGATGTGGCGGGTGAACTGCTATGCCGAGGACAACTGGCCAGCCATGGCCGACTGGCTGGTGACCGAATGCTCGCGTATCGAGCGCGCGGTAACCGAAGTCCTGAGGCAGGGATAGACATCCGGTGTTGCCAGAGGGTATCGGCTCCTTTTTCCGCTCACGCTGGCAAGGCCAGGTGCCGCTCGACCGGCTGTTCTGGCGCGACCTTGTCCTCGTCGGCACCGCGGTCAGCATCGCCGCATCGGTGCTGGCGCTCGTTCTGCTCGGATTGAAGTTGCCGCTCGGGCTTGTGCTGGCAGTGCATTTCGCGTCGGTGCCCTACAGCCTGTTCCTGACCTTGGCGGTGTGGCGGACCACCGAAAAGATTCCCGGGGCCAAGGCCTGGATGATGACGCTGGGCGCCACGCTGTGGCTGGTGGCGATGATCGTGGTCTGATCGTCTGCCCAGAGGGGGCAATGGATACTTAAACGAAAAGGGCGACAGATGCCGCCCTTTCATAGTGTCGAACCCGGATGGCTCAGGCCGAAGGCTCGAATTTCAGCGCCACCCCGTTGATGCAATAGCGCAGGCCGGTCGGCGGCGGACCGTCCTCGAAGACATGGCCGAGATGGCTGCCGCAGCGGGCGCAATGGCATTCGGTGCGAACCATGCCGTAGCTGCGGTCGACGGTGTTTTCGACCGAGCCCCGCACCGGGTCGTTGAAGCTCGGCCAGCCGGTGCCGCTCTCGAACTTCAGCTTGGATTCGAACAAGGGCTGGTCGCAGCCGGCGCAGGAAAAGGTGCCGGCGCGCTTCTCGTAGAGCAAGGCGCAGCTTCCCGGCCGTTCGGTGCCGTGACCGCGCATGACGGCATACTGCTCCGGCGTCAGCCGGGCGCGCCATTCGGCGTCGGTGCGAGTTACAGGGTAGGTATGGGTGTCCATGTGATCTCCTCAGCCTTGCCGGCTCGTTGTTGATTGCAACCGGATATTCGCGTCAAGATAGGCATTTGTTACACGACTGCCCAGTGTCTGACGTTCCAAGGTTGAATTCCCCCTTCTTCAGGCGTCTGCGCCGCCCCTCACCTGCCTGCCGGCATCCTCTCCCCGTAAACGGGGCGAGGGGCCCTGTCGTCCGCGATTTCGCCAATTGTCAGCGTTGCAAGAAAGGCGCCGGCGTTGCGGCCAGGCCCTCTCGCCCCGTTTACGGGGAGAGATGTCCGGCAGGACAGTGAGGGGCGGCGCCAACTTTCACGATTGATGGTCTCTGAGGTGATGGTTCCGCACCTCTGACAACTAATGCTTCCTTGAAAGCTGCTTGGTCGCGCCTTCGAGCCCGGCCAGCGTCAGCGGGAACATGCGGCCGCCGAAGATGTCGCGGATCATCGCAATCGAATGGGTGTAGCCCCAGTTCCTGGGGTCTTCGGGGTTCAGCCATACCGCGTTCGGCCATTGCTGCAGCAGACGGCCGAGCCAGACGCTGCCTGCCTCCGGATTCCAGTGCTCGACCGAACCGCCGGGGTGAGCGATCTCATAAGGGCTCATCGAGGCGTCGCCGACGACGATCACCTTGTAGTCCGGACCGTATTTGTGAAGGAGGTCGGAGGTCGGAATCACCTCGGCATGCCTGCGGCGATTGTCCTTCCACACGCCCTCATAGAGGCAGTTGTGGAAATAAAAATATTCGAGTTGGCGGAATTCGGCGCGGGCGGCCGAGAACAGCTCCTCGACGCTCTTGATGTGGTCGTCCATCGAGCCGCCGACATCGAAGAACATCAAAAGCTTCACCGCGTTGCGCCGTTCGGGCCGCGTCTGCACGTCGAGATAGCCATGTTCGGCGGTGGCGTGGATGGTGCCGGGCAGGTCGAATTCCTCCTCGGCGCCCTCGCGCACCCAGCGGCGCAAGCGCTTCAGCGCGATCTTGATGTTGCGGGTGCCGAGCTCGACGGCATCGTCGAAGTTCCTGAACTCACGCCTGTCCCAGACTTTCACGGCGCGACGGTTGCGGCTTTCATGCTGGCCGATGCGCACGCCTTCGGGATTATAGCCATAGGCGCCGAACGGCGAGGTGCCGCCGGTGCCGATCCATTTCGAGCCGCCCTGGTGGCGGCCTTTTTGCTCCTGCAGCCGCTGTTTCAATGTCTCCATCAGTTTCTCGAAACCGCCCAGCGCCTCGACCAGTTTTTTCTCTTCGTCGCTCAGGTGCTTTTCGGCGAGGCGGCGCAACCATTCCTCGGGGATGTTGGCGACATCGACGGCATCCAGCCCGCCCAGTGCTTCGATGCCCTTGAAGACATGCGCGAACACCTGGTCGAAGCGGTCGATATGGCGTTCGTCCTTCACCAGCGCCGCACGGGCGAGGTAATAAAAACCTTCGACATCATAGTCGACCAGCCCGGCTTCCAGCCCTTCGAGCAGCGACAGATATTCCCGCAGCGAAACGGGAACACGCGCAGCCTTCAGTTCGAGGAAGAAGGGGATGAACATTGTCTATCTACAGCAGATCATACTCGATGAAGCCGGTGCGGCGCGCGACATGGTCGTAGAGTTTGCGCGCGGTGGTGTTGGTTTCGTGCGTCATCCAGTAGACGTTCTTGACGCCGACTTTGTCGGCTTCCTGTCTCACCGCCTCGATCAGCGCAGCGCCGATGCCCTTGCCGCGCACGTCAGGGTCGGCGAACAGGTCCTGCAGATAGCAATTGTTTTTTTCCGACCAGCCGGAGCGGTGGTAGAGATAGTGGGTGAGCCCAACCGCCTTACCGTCCAGCGTGGCGATGAAGCCTTTCGGCTCGAACTCACCTTCGGTGAACAGCCGCTTCCAGGTGACGGCATAGACCTCTTCCGGCAGCTTCGTCTCATAGAAGGTGAGGTAGTCGGTCCACAGCCGCCGCCAATCGGCGTGGTCGGACTGCGCGAGCGGGCGGACGATAATCTCAGACATGTCATCTCCTCTGAAGGTTTGGCCGAGGCTGCCTGCCTGTTCGGCTGCGGGCAACGGTCCACAGGAGGGAAAGCGCTGCTGCTGACCTATTGCTGCCTTCGTGCCATGAACGCCAGCCGCTCGAACAAATGCACGTCCTGCTCGTTCTTCAGCAATGCGCCATGCAACTTGGGCAGGGCGTTCTTCGGATCGGCGCGCAGATCTTCCGGCGCGATGTCGTCGGCGACCAGCAGCCTTATCCAGTCGAGCGCCTCGGAAGTCGACGGCTTCTTCTTCAGGCCGGGCACGTCGCGGATTTCGTAGAACTGGGTCAGCGCCGCGC
This sequence comes from Mesorhizobium sp. M7A.F.Ca.ET.027.02.1.1, assembly GCF_004022985.1. NCBI lineage: Bacteria > Pseudomonadati > Pseudomonadota > Alphaproteobacteria > Hyphomicrobiales > Phyllobacteriaceae > Mesorhizobium > Mesorhizobium sp. M7A.F.Ca.ET.027.02.1.1. The sequence goes on from NZ_RZOL01000039.1 coordinate 15,390, forward strand.
GCACCAGGTTCTGCTTGATGCCGGGATAGTGGACATCGACGATTCGGTGCAGCGTGTCGACGTCGGGAAAGCGGATGTAGTGGAAGAAGCAGCGGCGCAGGAACGCGTCCGGCAACTCCTTCTCGTTGTTGGAGGTGATGATGACGATCGGCCTGACGGCGGCGCGGATGGTTTCGCCGGTCTCGTAGACGAAGAACTCCATCCGATCGAGTTCCTGCAGGAGGTCGTTGGGGAATTCGATGTCGGCCTTGTCGATCTCGTCGATCAAAAGCACGATCTTCCTGCCGGCGGCGAACGCCTCCCAGAGCTTGCCGCGTTTGATGTAGTTCCTGATGTCGTTGAAGCGCTCGTCGCCAAGCTGGCTGTCGCGCAGCCGCGAGACGGCATCATATTCGTACAGGCCCTGCTGCGCCCGCGTCGTCGACTTGACGTGCCATTCGATGAGGTCGACGCCGAGTGCAGCAGCCACCTGGCGGGCGAGTTCCGTCTTGCCAGTGCCTGGCTCGCCCTTGACCAGCAAGGGCCGCTCCAGCGCGATCGCCGCGTTGACGGCCACCATCAGATCCTTGTCGGCGACATAGGCCGCCGTGCCTTCGAAACGCATTCTTGCTCCTCGGTTGGTCATGGCAACCGTAAGGACGCGGCTCACCCTGTGCAAGGGTGCGCCGGCCGCGGCGAATGGGCTTGAACCCTGATGGAAACATATGCCCGTCTCACTGGCGCTTAGCCGGCCGGCAGCCTATATTGGGCGGGACGGTCTGTGCTTCCCGGCAGGAGAACATTTTCCCCGGGGCCTTAACGATCCTTAGGGAGCTGTCCCTGGGAAGACCCGTGGGTTTTCTCACACGGCGCCCACCTACTTTGTAGGTTCCCGGGATCGCTCTCTCCACCGGTTGTGTGGATCGTCACTTACTGCCACGCGTCCCGCATTTCGGTGGATGATTGCGGTGGAAAACGTCGCTCCCAAAACTCCATCCAGATCTGACCTTTTCTACCCTGGCTGAATGACCTCTCTCAAAGACCTGAAAAAGCAGCTTCGCCGTGAGGCCCTCGGACGCCGCAACGCGCTCGATGAGTTCTGGCGGGTGGAGGTCGCGCTTGAAATGGCGGAGACGGCGCGCGATCATCTCCACGTCGAGCCGGGCCAGATCGTTTCCGGCTTTTGGCCGATGCGTTCGGAAGTCGACGTTCGGCCGCTGATGTTTGCCTTGCGCGAAAAGGGCGCACGGCTTTGCCTGCCGGCCATTCTCGACAAGACCACGATCGTCTTTCGCGAACTGGTGCGCGGCGCGCCGATGGTCGAGATGGGTTTCGGCACGGTCGGCCCCCACGAGGAAGCCGAGGTGCTCGACCCCTCGCTGATGCTGGTGCCGCTCGCCGCTTTCGATGCGCGCGGCCATCGCATCGGCTACGGTGCCGGCTATTACGACCGCGCCATCGCCAAGCTGATCGACAGGGGCCGGCCGCCGCGGCTGGTCGGCATCGCCTTCGACTGCCAGGAGGTGGCAATGGTGCCGGATGAGGAACATGACGTCGTCATTGCGGAAATACTCACCGAGAGCGGGTTGCGCCGCTTCGCGCCAAAATTGTAGATAAGTACAAGGGACGCATGATCTTCACTGGCGTCATGCAGCTTTCGCTGACCTTCGGTGCGGGATCATATGAGACTTCTCTTCCTCGGTGACATGGTTGGAAAGACAGGACGCACGGCGGTGTGGGAACAGCTGCCCGGACTGATCTCCGACTTCAAACTCGATTTCGTCATCGTCAACGGCGAGAACGCCGCCGGCGGCTTCGGCATCACCGAAGAGATCTTTCGCGAGACGATCGCGGCCGGTGCCGATGTCGTCACCACCGGCAATCATGTCTGGGACCAGCGCGACGCGCTCGCCTTCGCGCCGCGCGAAGAGCGCTTCCTGCGTCCCTCCAACTTTCCCAAGGGCACGCCCGGGCGCGGCTCCGGTGTCTATATCGCCAGGAGCGGCGCGCGCGTGCTGGTCGCCAACATCATGGGCCGGGTGTTCATGCATCCCGAGCTCGACGATCCGTTCCAGGCCGGCGAACGCGAGCTTGCCGCCTGTCCGCTCGGCGAGCAGGCGGATGCCGTGATTATCGACTTCCACGCCGAGGCGACCTCGGAAAAGATGTGCTTCGCGCATTTCGTCGACGGCCGCGCCAGCCTCGTCATCGGCACCCACACCCACCAGCCGACGGGTGATCACCAGATCCTCAACGGCGGTACCGGCTATATGTCCGACGCCGGCATGTGCGGCGACTATGATTCCTCGCTCGGCATGGACAAGGAGGAGCCGCTCAACCGGTTCCTGTCGAAGGTGCCGAAAGGCCGCTTCGAGGCGGCGACCGGACCGGCGACTTTGTGCGGCGTCGGCGTCGATATTTCAGACCGCACAGGGCTGACCGAGCGGATTGCGCCGTTTCGTCGCGGGCCACGGCTGGAGGAAACCGCACCGTCCTTCTGGTCGTGACATTGATATAGGCACGCTTAGTACCTAACTGCCGGCGACACTGCTCTAGATCGTTAAAAGAGGGGACGACCTCCATGCAGCTCATCGAATTCCTGGCGCCGCATTTTCAATTTGTTTCCGACCCGACGGCCTGGGTCGCGCTGCTGACGCTGATTGTGCTCGAGGTCGTGCTCGGCATCGACAATCTGATCTTCATCTCGATCCTGACCAACAAGCTGCCGGAAGCACAACGGGCCCGTGCCCGCCGGCTCGGCATCTCGGCGGCCCTGATCATGCGGCTGGTGCTGCTGGCCACCATTTCGATCATCGTCCAGCTGACCACGCCGGTGTTCACGGCCTTCGGTCACGGTTTTTCCTGGCGCGACCTGATCCTGATCGCCGGCGGCCTGTTCCTGGTCTGGAAGGCGACCAAGGAGATCCATCACACCGTCGATCCCGACGACCACAAGGATACGATGATGGGCGAGACGCTGCAGATCAGCCTTGCCGGCGCGATCTTCCAGATCCTGCTGCTCGACCTGGTCTTCTCGATCGATTCGATCATCACCGCCGTCGGCATGACCGACGAGATCGCCATCATGTACATCGCCGTGATCGTCGCGGTCACCGTGATGATGCTGGCGGCCGGGCCGCTGGCCAACTTCATCGCCAAGAACCCGAGCATCGTCATGCTGGCGCTGGGCTTCCTTCTGATGATCGGCATGACGCTGATCGCAGACGGCATGGGCTACCATGTGCCCAAGGGCTACATCTATGCGGCGATGGGCTTTTCGGCATTGGTCGAGGGGCTCAACATGCTGGCGCGGCGACGTAAGAAGTCGGGCGGCGGGCATTGAGGCAGACCCTGAATACCTAATGTCCTGGCACGCCCTTCGGGTGACGGTCGCCGATCAGGCCGAGCGTCAGGCCCTGTTCCAGCCACGCCTTGGCGCCGGCCAGCACCAGCGTGAAGCCGCCGGTTGAGCCGACGGCCTCTTTCACCTGCTCGTCGCCATCCCCGGCGAAGCCAAAATTGCGAACCTCGAGAAAGGTCGTCTCGTCGGGCATTTCGGTGAAGGTCCAGACCACCGCGGTCGGCGGATCGCTCCATTGCATGACGATCTTTTCATTCGCGACGATCTCGCTGACGTCGACGGTCGTCGAGACACCGTACATGCGCCACTCCCAGAGGACTTGCTTGCCGCTGTCCAGCCGGCCGCTGCCATGGGTGAACCAGAATTTCGTGGTTATGGCCGGATCGACGATGGCCTCGAACACATGGGCGACAGGCCGCCGGATCAGCATGCCGGCTTCGGCGGTTGGCTTTTCGCGGATGTCCATCGGATGCTCCTTTCGGGGTTCGGCGCTCACCAGGCGTCCGGTTCGCGCAGCATGTGAATAATGTTGGCAGGGTTGGTGATCCAGCCGCCGCGGAAGCCCTCGCCCAAGGGCTCAATGGCGTCGCAACGCACAACACCGGCCTTGGCGAAATGATCCGCAGCCATGGGGAAATCCTTGGTGAACAGCTCCAGCCACACCTCGGCCTGGCTCATCATCGGCGCCTCATCGATCCACAGGCGGTTGGGGCCAAGCTCGAAGCCAATGGCCGGTGCTTTGTCTGTGAACGGCTTCAGGCCGACGACGTCGCGGTAGAAGGCGATCGTCGCCTCATATTGGTGCGGCGGTACCTTCATGGCGATGTTGATGCCGCCGGTGATTTTCGTGGTCATAGCTGGCTCCGTTGTCGTGTTCGGCTGTTGTCGCCTTTGCTCAGGCTGGTCATGCGAGATTTATCTGCCAGGAGACCCCGAACCTGTCGTTGAGCCATGCGAAACGGCGGCTGAAGCCGTAATTGTCCGGTGGCATCAGGAACGCGCCGTCCTTGCCCAGCGTCCCGACAATTCGGTTCAGCTCTTCTTCTGAGGAACAGTCCACATAGAGCGAGACCGATGGCGTGAACGTGAAGGCGTGGTGCACGGGGCTATTGAAGACCATGACTTCCAGCCCAGCGATCGACACCCGCGCCAGCTTGACCGTTCCTTGCGGGCCGTCTTCGCCGGGGCCGTAATTCGTGACGTCAAGCACGCTGCTGCCGGGAATGGTCTCGCAATAGAGGGTCATTGCCTCTTCGGCCTTGCCCTCGAACATCAGGAATGGCGATACTTTCGTCATCGCAAGGTCTCCATCTTCCTTCTGTTGCTCGGATATCGGGTCGCTCAAACATTAGTCTCGTTGGCGGGTTCGCCCTTCATCTCGCTGCGGTAGTAGCCGTCGCGCAAATTGATGCCGTATTCGACATAGGCCTTCATGCAGGCCAGCATCTGCGACCAGCCCTCGCAATTGAGGTAGGACTTCTTCAGGCCGACCGCGCCTTCCTGCCAACCGCTCTCGGCGATGGTGACGAAGGTGCCGCCATCGTCGAGCGGCTCGAAATTCATCTCGATGCGGGTCTTGTAGGCCGGCTTGCCGTCAGCGTCGGTGGCATCCCAGCGCAGCACGATGCGGCTGTCCTTGACCACTTCGTCGACCTCGACCGGCACCTTGCCCCACCAGACGACGCCGGCGCCAGCTTCCAGCGGGGCGCTGGCGCCGCCGATCGTGGTGAAGTAGCCGCTCAGTTTCTTCGGATTGACGACCGCGTCGAAGACGTCGGCGACCGGCTTGCCGATGCGTCCGGAGACACTGAATCCAAGTGACATATCCACAACTCCTTCCCTTGATCGGCCCAACAATATGTTATAGAAACATAACATGTCAAGCCAATCGCAAGACGACAATGTTTTCAAGGCGCTGGCGCATCCGCGCCGGCGTGAAATGCTGGATCAGCTGAAGGACACGCCGAAGACGACCGGCATGCTGTGCGAGGCCTTTCCCGACATCGATCGCTGCACCGTGATGCTGCATCTCAAGGTGTTGGAGGACGCCGACCTGATCGTTGCGCGGCGCGACGGCCGCGAGCGCTGGAACCATCTCAACGCGCTGCCGATCAAGCAGATCCACGACCGCTGGATCAGCCAGTATGCCGGGCATGCCCTCAGCATCATCGACCGGCTGAAGTCGGACCTCGAGGCGTGAGCGGCCGCAGCAGGTCATGTCGGCGGGTCCCATGCGTGGTGCGGCTGGACGAATTGAGCCGATTTATCTATAAGCCGGGCCATTCCGACAGAGAACGCCGTGCTTCCACGAGTTGCACCTGGGACGCTCTGAAATTTGAATTCGGGCATTGCGGCAGACGAGGTCAGATCACTTCGCTTCGGGATGCTCTAGCCGAGAAGACGACAGGGGTGCCATGGCTGGCCATTCACAGTTCAAGAACATCATGCACCGCAAGGGCCGCCAGGATGCGGTGCGGTCTAAAATGTTTTCCAAGCTGGCGCGCGAAATCACCGTCGCCGCCAAGAGCGGGACGCCCGATCCGTCGATGAACCCGCGCTTGCGCCTGGCGATCCAGAACGCCAAGGCGGTGTCGATGCCGAAGGACAACATCCAGCGCGCCGTCAACAAGGCCTCGATGGGCGATGCCGAGAACTACGAAGCCGTGCGCTACGAGGGCTATGGCCCGGGCGGCGTCGCCGTCATTGTCGAGGCGCTGACCGACAACCGCAACCGTTCGGCATCCAATGTGCGCGCCGCCTTCACCAAGGCCGGCGGCGCGATGGGCGAAACGGGCTCGGTGTCGTTCATGTGGGACCGTGCCGGCGAGATCTACTATCCGGCATCGGCCGGCAGCGCCGACAAGATCATGGATGCGGCGATCGAAGCCGGCGCCGACGATGTCGAATCCGACGAGGAAGGCCACACCATCTATTGCGGCTTTGAGAACATGGGCGAAGTGTCGAAGGCGCTGGAAGGCGCACTCGGCGAGGCTGAATCGGTCAAGCCGATCTGGCGGCCGCAAAACAACGTTCCGGTCGACGAGGAGCGGGCACAGTCGCTGATGAAGCTGGTCGCCACGCTCGAGGATGACGACGACGTGCAGAGCGTCTACGCCAACTTCGAAGTCGACGACGAGACCATGGCCAAGCTCAGCGCGGCATGAGCGAAGCTCAGTCCGAAATGAGCGGAGCTATACCCGCCACGAGCGAAAAGCCGTTGCCGGTCATCCGCATCACCTATTGCACGCAGTGTCAGTGGCTGCTGCGCGCCGGCTGGATGGCGCAGGAGCTGCTGTTGACCTTCGGCACGGACCTTGGCGAAGTGACGCTGGTGCCCGGCACCGGCGGCATCTTCACCATTTCCTGCAATGACGTGCTTGTCTGGGATCGCAAGCGCGACGGCGGCTTTCCGGACGCGGCCAAACTGAAGCAACTGGTCCGCGATGTCATTGATCCGGACCGCGACCTCGGCCATTCCGATCGGAAGACAAAGGCATAGGGGTCGCGAGCGCTGCCGTCACTTGCGTCGCCACGCACCGACGGCGGCGCCAATCGCAATACCCACGGCAACGCCCATCGGCAGATCATCCAGAGCGGTGCCGATCGCGGCACCGACACCAACTCCGATGGCCATGCCGAAGGCCATATTTGCGTAGTCCTTCATCGGTCGCTCCATCCATCGTCGTCAACGCGCGGCGAACCAGAAAGATGCCAGCGCGGCTATGCCGCTGATGGTGCGGACATGATTCCACATCACCCATTCATTGAGGTAGCGCGACCACACGGTTGCACCGTTGCCGCTTGCCGGATTGACGGCGGCGAGCGCATCGTTCAGCGGGACGTTGAAGATCATCGTCACCACCACGATGCCGATGAGATAGAGCAGGCTGCCGGCAATCAGCCAGAGCGAGCCCGGCTGGCTCCAGCCGATCGCCGCACCGATGGCGACAACAATGCAGACGAGCGCCGTGCCGAACAGCGCCGTCATGAACAGCGGCGTCACCGCTGTGACGTTGATGGAATTCATCGCGGCAATGCCGCTTGCGGCTGGCAGGCGGGCGAGGCCCGGCATGACGAAGCTGGAGAAAGCAAAGAAGACGCCACCGACGACGCCTGTGCCGATTGCGGCGATGAGGATGAGGGTGGGGAGAAGCTTCGCGATCATGTCAGTTGCTCCAGATGCCGGTTGCGGTGGTTTGCGTTGCGTAGGCGGAGAAGTCTCTTGGCTGGCGACCAAGCACGCGCTGGACGCCGTCGGTGAGCGACTCGTTGCGGCCGTCGAGCACCTGGGTGAACAGCTCATTGAGCAGCCAACCGAATTCGGGTGGTAGGTCCTGCGACGCGACAGCGGCAGTGAATTCGTCATGCGAGATCCTGACAAAGCGGATGTCGCGTCCGGCCGCCTTGGCAATCTCGGCGACCGCGTCTGCGAAGCTCAGCAGCCGCGGCCCGGTCAACTCATAGAGCTGGCCGACATGGCCTGGCTCCGTCAGCACGGCAAAGGCGGCGTCGGCGATGTCGTCGGCATCGACAAAGGGCTCGCCGACATTGCCGATCGGCAACGCCACTTCGCCTTCAGCCAGGGACCCGGTGAAGAAGCCTTCGCTGAAGTTCTGCGAGAACCAAGCGCAGCGCAGGATGGTCCAGTCGGCGCCCGAGGCCTTCAGCATCTCTTCGGCGCGCTGGGCTTCCGTTTCGCCGCGCCCCGACAGCAGCACCAGTCGGGTGACACCGTTTTGCACCGCGAGCCTGGCGAAGGCGTCGACGGTTTCAGCGGCGCCCGGCACGGCGATGTCGGGATAGTAGCTGATGTAGACGGCGCTGACGCCTTGCATTGCCGGTCCCCAGGTCGCTGGGACTTCCCAGTCGAAGCGCGGTGTACCGGAGCGCGAGCCGATCCGCACCGGCAGGTCGTGCGCCGTCAGCCGCTCGGCGAGACGGCGGCCGGTCTTGCCGGTGCCGCCGAGGATCAGAATTGGTTTGGTTGTCGGGTCAGTCATAACCGTTTCCTCTGTTTAAAATATGAATAATACTCACGTTTGCAAAATGTGATAAACCCTCGTATTTTGCGAGTCAAGCGATTTTGCTGGCATTGGAGTCAGTCATGGAAGACACGGCCGCGCCGGTTTCCCCGCGGGAGCAGATTGCTTCGCCGCGCCGGGCGCCCAGCCAGCAGCGCAGCCGCGAGCGGGTCGAGCGCATGCTGACTGCCGCCTCAGCGCTGATCGCCGAGCAAGGCAGCGACGCCATGCGCATGGGGGAGGTGGCGGAACGGGCAGGGGTGTCGATCGGGTCGCTCTACCAGTTCTTTCCGGACAAGCGGGCGATCATCTGGGCGCTGGCCGAGCGCTACACCGCCGAAAGCCAGTCCTGCATTTCGGCAGCACTGGCTGGTGTCAGGGACGCCGAATGCCTGCAGTCCGCGTTTTCAGAGTTGGTCGACATCTATTACCGGCTGTTCCTGGCCGAACCGGTGATGCGCGACATCTGGTCGGGCACGCAAGCCGACAAGGCGCTGCGCCAGCTCGAACTCGCCGACAGCCGGGCCAATGCCGAGTTTCTGACCGCGGTGCTGAAACGGCTGCGGCCGGCAGCCGATCCGGTGGCGCTGGAAACGACGGCGTTCCTGATCTGGCAAATGGGCGAAGCCGCCATGCGGCTGGCGATCTCGGTCGATCGGCTGGAGGGCGACAGGCTGGTCGCCGCGTATAAGCGCATGGCGTTGCGAGAATTGCTGGCCGAGTAGGACAGTGCACTAGCGGCCAAAATAGTCCTTCAGCATTTCGCCGCGTTCATCTTCTGTGCACATCGCCATGCGGCCGAGATTGAACCGGCCGCGACAAAGCGCGACGACGGACAATGCGCAGTTCACCGTCTCGTCATCGGTGGAAGTTGCCAGATCCCGCAATGCCAAATGCAGAAGCGTTCGCCACGCTGCCCTGTAATGCGGTTCGATCCAAGCACCAATCTTCGGGTTCCGGTCGTCGAGTAGGCGCGCTTCTTCGATGGTTGCGGCCAGACCATAGGCACCCCAATAAGCCGGAACGTGACCTTCGGAGATGCGAACGATTTCAACGACCGCTGCGTAAGACGCGTCTCCAACATCCCCCTGATGATGCAACTCATTCCAAAGCTCGTCCCAGACCGTTTTGTCATCATAGCGAAGGGCCAGTGTTCGCAAGGCCGGTCGAGGATCGTAGGCCACCTTGTATCCGCCTTTAAGGCTGGAACATCGATCGTCGTCGAGAATAAACATCTTGCCCTCCGAGAACCATTGCGTTCCACCAAGGCTGCCCGTGGTCAACAAAAACCCGCCACAAGGGCGGGTTTTCGATCTGCGTAAAGGTCGTCGAGCTTAGATGCCGAAACCTTCGAAACGCTTCTTGAACTTCGACAGGCGGCCGCCGCGGTCGAGCAGGGTCTGCTGGCCGCCGGTCCAGGCCGGATGGGTGGTCGGGTCGATATCGAGGTTCATCGTATCGCCTTCCTTGCCCCAGGTCGAACGGGTCGTGTATTCGGTGCCGTCGGTCATGACGACCTTGATGGTGTGGTAATCGGGATGGATGTCGGTCTTCATGGGTGCGGTTCCTGGCTTGCCGGCGCTGCCGACGGGCATAAGCCTGCGTCGATGCGCCCCTTTTTAAAACTCGAAGCCGCAGCTATTGAGGAGCCACGGCTTCTAAAACGGTCGGCGAGCCTATACATCAGCCGGAATTGAATCACAAGGCCGCGGCAAGCGCATATTGAGGCGCAGACCCCAAGGGCGGCTGGAGGAAACATCGGGATGGCGCAAATCACCAGCGCAGACGAGCGCCGGCGTTCGCTCAAGCCGCTCCGGCGCCTGTTCCCCTACATCACGCACTATCGCACACTGGTCGTCGGCGCCATCATCTCGCTGGTCATCGCCGCGGCAACCACGCTGGCGCTGCCGCTGGCGGTGCGGCGCATGATCGATCATGGTTTTTCGTCGTCCAGCACCACCTTCATTGCCGAATATTTCGCCGCCCTGGTGGCGATGGCCGCCGTGCTGGCGGCGGCGTCGGCCGGCCGCTACTATTTCGTCATCACGCTGGGCGAGCGCGTCGTCGCCGATATCAGGCGCGATGTGTTCGCCCATGTGACGACGCTGTCGCCTGCCTTCTTCGACACCGCCCAGTCCGGCGAGATCGTGTCGCGGCTTGCCGCCGACACGACACAGGTCAAGTCGGCGGTCGGAGCGACGGCCTCGGTGGCGCTGCGCAATGTCATCCTTGGTCTCGGCGCGGTGGGGATGATGGTCATCACCAGTCCGAAACTGTCGGGCCTGGTCATTGCAGCGATACCCGTGATCGTCCTGCCGCTGGTCGCTTTCGGCCGTTCGGTGCGGCGCAAATCACGCCAGGCGCAGGATACGCTGGCCGATGCCACCGCCTATGCCAGCGAGCAGATAGGCGCGGTGCGCACGCTGCAGGCCTTTACCAATGAGAAGCTGGTCACCGGGCATTTCTCGGCCGCGGTGGAAGCTGCTTTCGAGGCGGCACGCTCCTCGATCTTCGCGCGCTCCTTCCTTACCTTCTTCGCCATTTTCACCATCTTCTCGTCCGTCGTGGCGGTGCTGTGGTTTGGCTCGCGCGACGTGCTCGAAGGCTCGATATCGCCCGGTACGCTCGGCCAATTCCTGCTCTATTCGGTGTTCGCCGCCGGCGCGTTGGGCGCGTTGTCGGAAGTCTGGGGCGAGCTTGCGCAGGCGGCGAACACCGAATAGAGCAGGAATTGGC
>NZ_RZOL01000003.1:0-58158 GCF_004022985.1 Mesorhizobium sp. M7A.F.Ca.ET.027.02.1.1
CCTCGGGTGATCTGGTTTTCGAGCGCGCCTGTCCGGCCGTTGAAAAGATACAAATGCTCATACCCGTCGCGCTCTGATGCCCAGATGATCTCCTTCCCGTCATCGACATCGTAACGGAAGATTTTTCCGGCATCCTCCTGGCCATGCCCCAGCGGCAAATAATCCACGAATGTCTCGCTGGTCTCATCGATCAGGGAGCGCCCGCGGCCCGAGGCGGCGTCTACCTCGACCAAGCGATAGAGCTGATGCCCGCGCTGGTTATATTCGAAAGTGAAGCCGCGGCTGTCCGCCCACCACCGGAGAGGGGAAAGTTCGAAGACGTTCGAGAAGAGGGCACCGTCAATCACGATCTGGCGCCGGCCGGCAATGTCGAACAGGACTGGTTGGGGCAGCGGAAGGACATCGCCCGGCCTGGGATAGAATATTGTTGAATATTCCCGCTCCAACTGGTCCGTCGATGAATTGAGGTAGCGGACCTCTCGCCTATAGCCGGGGCGAACAAGGTAAGCGGCGAGGTGGCGCGAGTCCGGCGACCAGCTCAGCGTCGAAAAGACGTAGCAATTGCCTTCGGCTCCGTCCCGGCTCAGAGGAACATCCTGCAATCCGTCCTCGCTGCGCAGGAAAACGTTGCAGTTCTTGATATAGGCGATCCATTTGCCGTCGGGCGACGCGTTGCTCTTGTCGGGGTTGTTCTCCGCTGGCGGCGTGTAGCGGTGGCTGAGCTCCCTACGGTCCCCTTTCCTTGCATCGAATGTGGTGCTGGTACAGTCATAGCTTGCAAGGTCGCAGCTCCACCGGGTGTCTTCAATCTGGAAGTCGAGCCTGCGACCATCCTCACTCAGTTCGAAACGGTCGAACGGAAGATTGCCGGCTTGATAGCTCTCATGGCTCACCTTGTTTAGCGCTGCCGCCAGACGCGCCTGATCGAAAGCGGGCCGCTTGAAACCCGTGGCAGCATCGACCTGCATGAACTGCTGCTCGCCGTGGCTAGTCCGGCGGTAGACGAAGGCTTCACCCCCGGTCAGCCAGAAAGGCATTTTGGGGACATTGACAGTGAGCCCGCCATATCGATCGTTGATCGTAAGTGCGCGCTTGAAATCGGCCGGCGCTAGCGTCGGGTGTAAACTTTTCGAACCCTTGGCCAGCGTCTGAGTTGCCGATCGCCATGCCGCGCGCGTCAAAGCGCCGATCCTGGACATACCTGTTCACTTCTTTCGGTTTTCGGAATGCTAATTTTGAAGTTGGGTTCTCGTCGCCGGTCTGCAGCAGCGCCGAGCGTCGCCTTGGAGGAGAGCCAGCACGCGGGTGCAGCCAGGCACGCGCAACAGGGGCGCTCCTTGGACATCCAGGCACTGGTTCGGGTGCCGATTGAAGAGTTGGCGTCCGTCGCCGAAACAACCAGGAAAGAGCGTCCATGCAGCCCTGACGCGACTATTTCCCCGCGAGTATGGCCGCTTGCTTTTCTGCATCATCTGAAAGGTCCTGCTCTAGTCGGGCCGGATGTCACCCCGGCAGATTGTGCTATTTCGACAATCTCCGAGCGATTGCCGCCGGCCCATGACGAGGTTTACCGATAGGGCGCAATATGCGTGCCAAAGGAAAAGCGGTTTAATACACGGCAATCCGCCTATGTCGCATCCCCAACATCGTCGCACACCGGACAATGCCGGACGATATTGTCCCGGGGCGTCAAATTGGTTTGATGGTGACCCAACAACTGGCGGATGACGATCTCGAAATGCGCGACAACGGCCTCGGTGGACACTGTCGCCGCGCCCAGCACGCTGGCCGCCTGCCCGGCGATGTCCGCGCCCAGGCGGATGGCCTTGGCCACGTCGACGCCATCGCGGATCCCGCCCGACGCGATCAGCTTCACCGTTGGCAGCGCCCGACGCACCGCCTGCACGCTGGTCAGGGTGGGAATCCCCCAATTGGCGAATGACATCGCCACTGCACGGTCGGCGGCATTGCGGGCGCGCTCGCCCTCCACTGCGGCCCAACTGGTGCCGCCGGCGCCGGCGACATCGATTACCGCCACGCCCGCCTCGACGAGCGCACAGGCCACCGAGGCGGACAGGCCGCCCCCACTTCCTTGGCCACGATCGGCACGCCCACGATGCGCGCGGCGCCAGCGATCAGCGCCAGGACGCCGCGCCAGTCGCGGTCGCCCTCCCGGCTGTACCGCTTCCTGCAGCGGATTGAGATGGACGATGAGCCCATCGGCCTCCAGCGCGTCCACCGCGCGACGCGCCAGGTCCAGGCCGTCGGCCTCCCGCAGTTGCGCGGCGCCGATATTGGCCAGCAAGGGAATGTCTGGCGCCAGGCGGCGCAGCGCGCGCGTTAGCCCCTGGGAGTTACGGGATTGCAGGCTCACACGCTGCGAACCGCACATGGCGATCCGCAAGGCTTGCGCTGCCTCGCTCAAATGCCGGTTGATGGCCTCGGCCCGTGGCATGCCGCCGGCCATAGAGCTGATCAGCAGCGGCGCGCGCATAGCCTTGCCCAGCAGCGAGGCGCGCAGGTCGATCTGCGTCAGGTCCAACTCGGGCAGTGCGCAGTGTTCGAAATGGATGTACTCCCAGCCAGCGGCCACCGTGGCCGGCGCCGTTCGCCGATCCAGCACCAGCGAAGCGCGCAGCTGAGCGCAGCCCTCGAATCCGGAGAGAACGCACGGTACGCCGTGCCCCAGCGCCTGCTCCACGGCGGCGAGCTGCTCCGGCGCGATCAGGCCAACGTCGTTGCAATCGTCTAGCCAGAACAGCAGCGCCAGTTCGCGATAGAACGCCACGATCAGCGTTTCGTTCTGCGGATCACGGCCGGTGCGGGCGCTGGTGTCGCGCAGGCTCGGGTGAATGCGTTGCAGGATTGGGGGACGCGTGACGCAGTCAAAGCTCCCCTTGCCAAGCACGGAGCAGGCGAGTGAGAGAGCAGATGAATAGGCGTGTCGCCAATATTTTCGCATTGCTATAATCGATTATAGTTGTGAGGAGCAATTTGAGACCATTTACTTGCGGCTCAAGTCACCCATAAAAGAAGGCAAGCACCGATTCGGTAGCTTATCCCCTGTCTTTCGCGTACTCGCGGCCGTGGCGCCGGGTGAACGATTGAAGACCGCCGGTCTCACTCGCAGGTGGGCGCCAGGGCGTGGGACGGTTGGCAAGCCACAGGAGTAGGACAATGTCGAAGGATTCGGGTAAGGGCGATAATCACGGCGGCGGGCCGGGCAAGATCGAGATCACGATGGTGGTGAACGGCCAGCCCACGCAGGTCGAAGCCAATCCCAACCAGCCGCTTCACGTCATTCGTACCAAAGCCCTTGAGAACACGCAGAATGTCGCCCAACCAGCCGAGAATTGGGAATTGAAGGATGAGGCCGGCAACTTGCTCGACGTCGACAAGAAGCTTGGCGATTTCGGTTTCCCGAATACTGTGACCCTGTTCCTCAGCCTGAAGGCGGGCGTCGCAGGTGCCTAAACCCCAAAGTGTGGATCCGGAGGTCTCCCGAGCGAAGTTTGATCGGGAGATCGGCCGGTTCCGGCCATATGCTGATGTCTATCGGGCTCAGGGCTGCTTCTTGATCGAGGCGACCTTTCCGCGCGCTTTCTTCATTTTCGCAAGCCTCAAGTTAAAACCACGGGTGATCAGCGCAGCGAGCGAGGTCGACTTCACCGACTACGACTTAAGACCACCGTCCGTGGTCTTCGTCGATCCGTTTACGCGTCATCCGATTGCCCGGAAAGATCTATACCTGAAAATGCTTAGACGTCCGCCGCTGCCCGGAACGCCGCCGGAGATGATAGGAGCTCTCATCCAGCAGAACGCCGTGCCGCTGACGGACTTCATCCAGGCCAACAGTCCCGAGGACGAACCATTCCTGTGCATGGCGGGCGTCCGGGAATACCACGACAATCCAGCCCATTCAGGTGATCCATGGCTACTTCATCGGGGTTCTGGCGAAGGCTGTTTGGCCTTCATCCTGGACAAGATCATCAAGTACGGAATCATTCCTATAGAGCAGTTGCAGATTCAACTCCCACCGGCAATCGTAGGAATGGTGGTATCCCCTCAGGCGATACAAGAATGACTGGTTTGAGAGATGTAACGATCGTGACTCTCCCGCGCGGCTGCATCTCGACCACGCATGGGCATCTGCGCTCAGTTGGTCGCGAAGGCAATGAGGGGATGGCGCTCTGGGTCGGCGTTCAGCAAGACCGGCACTTTGCCGTAACAGAGACGGTTATCCCGGCGCAGCGTCACATTCGGACAAACGATGGCGTTTGCGTGATCGTTGCGGCCGAAGAACTGCACCGGCTCAATGTCTGGCTCTACAAAAGCGGCCTGAAACTCTTGGCCCAGATTCACAGCCATCCGGGCCGCGCCTACCATTCGACGACGGACGACGCTTATGCGGTTGCTACCACGGTTGGGTGTCTGTCGCTGGTAGTGCCGAATTTCGCCCGCGAGCCTTTCGATTTTGCTCGGGTCGCCGCCTATCGGCTTGACGAAAAGGCCAAATGGAATGCGCTCCCTCCCGCGGCACTGTCGCGAATGATCATGATATCGAGTTGAACAATGGCATTCGCTAACTTCATCGATCGTGCCGCCACGGCGGCATCTCAGGTCCTGGCCGATTTTCATCTGGGAGACTTCAAAGCAGCTCTTGAAAAGCAGGTCGTGGCAGTCGCCTTCGACCATCAGGCCGCTTCCTGCGCCGAAGGCCAGGCGACACTAGATCTTGCGGTGAGATTGCTCGCTAGGCTCTACCCGGTTCTGGCGATACTCCCGCTGGACAGCGCGGCGAGCTCTCAAGCCCAAGCGCTGGAGCGCTTGGCAAAGTCGATCAATCCAAAAGTCGGCATCCGGCGTTCCGGCAAGTCTGCCACCGTCTGCGTCGTTGCAGGGGTAACGCGCCCATCACTCCGGTGCCCGATCTTTTTCGTGGGATCGGACGGTTGGGCGGCAAAGCTGTCGCGTACGGACCCGGTGGGCTCTGGCCCAAGTCTGCTGCCTTTTGGAGCTGGCGCCGCCAGTTGCTTCGGCGCCGCCAACGTCTTTCGAACTATCTTCGCCGCCCAGTTGACCGGCGCCGAGTTGGACGAAACCATCGACCTCTCGCTATGCAGCTACGACAAGACCAAAGCCGGGGAGGCTGGCCCGATCGACTTCCCAGTCGACCTTGGCGAAACCCACCTCGTTGGGCTCGGTGCGATAGGCCATGGCTCGCTTTGGGCGCTAGCGAGACAACCCGATCTCAAGGGTCGTCTGCATGTAATCGATCACGAAGCGATCGAACTCTCAAACCTGCAGCGCTACGCATTGGCCGGCCAGGCGGAGATTGGTATGTCCAAGGCGGTTCTTGCAGCCACCGCCCTTAGATCGACTGGCCTTGAGGTCGAGGCGCACCCTCTGACGTGGGCAGAATATGTTGCGCGCCGGGGCAATTGGGTCTTAGACCAAGTGGGTGTGGCGCTTGACACCGCCGCCGACCGTCTGGCTGTCCAAGGTGCACTGCCGCGATGGATCGCAAACGCTTGGATGCAGGAGCACGATCTCGGTATCTCCCGGCATGGTTTCGATGACGGCCAGGCTTGCCTTTGTTGCATGTACCTGCCATCCGGAAAATCCAAGGACGAGCACCAGCTGATTGCCGAGGAACTCGGAATACCGGAAGCACACGAGCAGGTGAAAACGCTCCTGCAGACAAATGCCGGAGTTCCCAACGACTTTGTAGTTCGCGTGGCTACAGCGATGGCTGTGCCGTTTGAACCGCTAGCCCCGTTTGTCGGCCAGCCCCTGCGCTCCTTTTATCAGCAGGCTATCTGCGGCGGTCTGGTGTTCCAGCTTAGCGAAGGAAGTCGCCGCGTTCGAACTGTGGTTCCGATGGCCTTTCAGTCGGTGCTTGCCGGGATTATGCTTGCCGCGGATTTGGTCAAGCATAGTGCGGGGTTTCCCATGAGCCCGACGACGAGCACTCGGGTGAATCTTCTGCGCCCCCTTGGCTCTCACTTGCACGATCCGAAGGCCAAGGACTCCAGCGGCCGCTGCATCTGTAGCGACGACGATTTCATTGCCGCTTACAGGCGCAAATACGGAGCGCGTTGATCAGGTAAGCGATGTCTCGGCCGCCTAAGCAGACGCGCACCTCTCCGTAGACGCAGGGGGCGCGGCTTGTGGGCGTGACCATGGGCGCCATTATGACACGCTTGGCCCGCTCCTTTGCCGGCCTATCGTCCTCCGCGCATGATCCCGTGCCGACGTGATGATCCAGCACCAGCCGCCATGGCACCAGAGGCTGGTCAAACCTCCGTTGTTGGCCGGTTTGGACAGTGCTGCATCAGGTCTCGACCGACGTCTCGACAGTCAGGGCTGCTTCGACGGGTGTGAAGATGTCAACATCGACCCCAGGCGCCCGAATCGTCACAATCAGGGCGTACCGAGCCAGAGCGTCGACGCGTTCCAGGTAAGGCTTCTCCTTCCACCAGCCCCCGACCGGGAACACGCCGATCGCGTCACGCTCGGCGAGATCGGCGGCGCTGCCCGACCAGAAATCGGCGTGCAACGAGCCGCGATCGCGGAAGGTGCCGAGCAGCCACTCTTCTCCGCCTCCAGCAGGCGCCCCTTCCTCCTCGTCCCGAGCGGCCTGATTGATGCGGGCTCGGAATTCGTCGACTGTCTCGGTCGCTGACTTTACTCTGAACCGAAGACCATGGGACGCGTAACGATGCCGGCGGGTCCATCCGCGTTCACCGGGGTTGGGTTCGATGAAATAGGACAGCGTGACGCGGAGCTCGACCTGGGCAGCGCCGAGCGCCGCGAGCTGCTCCTTCGGCCAAGGCAGGCGATGCAGCTTCATGTCACGCGTTTTGGCAGCCGCGCCGCCCTCGCGCTGGAAAGGCTGAAGCTCATCTTCAACGATAAGCGTGAGGTCGTTCACCGTTGACAGAAGCGCGCGCCCAAGATCTGGCACGCCGTAACCATAGCGCCGCACGAGCGCCTGGATCTCGCCCTTCGCTCCGTTGCACGCATCGATGCGTGCGCGCATCGCCGGAGTCCATTCGGCCGAGTGGACGATCAGGGCGCGAACCGATTCAGGCCACAGCTCGGGGCGCGCTGATAGAATTAGTCCCGCCATCCGTGCGGCATGGGCCGTTGCCGCGCTCGTATCTCCGAGGGTGGTGAAGTGGCGCAGTTCGGGTCGACAGAAAGTGGTCAATATCTGCAGATCGTCGATCGGCTCGCCGGGCAACACACCGTCATGGGCGAGATTGCCGCCTTCGAAGACGACCTCGGGCTTCACCGGCCACTGCCTGTCCCAAACGACCGAAGTGCGACTGCGCGGCGAGAGCTCGCCGACCGGCGCGATCGGAGCGTAGCCCGAAAAGTCGGTGTCAATGATATCGACCTTTTCTGTGAAAGCGCCGACCGTCAGCGCATTCCAGGCCTGAGAAGGATCATCGACTGCTTCCAGATCGTTGCGCGTCAAATGCTCGGCCGGCATGAGGTCATCGCCGATGTTGCCGGCAGAGAGAACGATCAAGCGTCGCTGTTCCTCTTCGAAACAGAGTTGGTCGATAGCGGCAGACCACGATGTGGGCCTTCCACGCGCCGGACTGGCGCTTGTCACAGCCATTGCGATCGCGCGGCGGCGCTCCGGCGCCTGCACCTCGGCGCGGGCGATCGCTTCCGCGGTGATCGCGCCATAGAGTTCTGGATCGTTTGCCTCGTCTTCTGGCGGAAGGATACGAACACTCTCCAGCCGAAAGGGCAATGGAACTGGATCGCCTCCGACCAGGAGCGGGACCAGATCACCGTACAGGCCGACACCTGCCATTCGCGTCCCGTGGCCGCTCCACGCAGGTGTGTCGTCGCTGCCCCATGCCGGTTTGACGGTGTGCCAGTCTTAAACGGCAAGTGCGGGTTCGATCAACGGGTGGGTGCGACGCACGCCGCTGTCGAGAATGCAGACCGCAATATCGGATTGAGGCGGTCTGACGCGCCCGAGAAGCTCGTCGCTCCAGTCCCTTTGCTCCGCGCCGCCAAGGCCCAGGAAGAAGGACGGCGTATCCTTCGCGCGCCGCAGCTCGGCGACGACATCGCTGTGCGCAATCATGCGGTCGAGCATTGCCGTGCTGGCGAGGGCCAGCATGACCACCCGCTCCGGAAACCTAACCGCATGCGTGCGCAAAGTGATGTTCAGGGCTTCGGCAATGTGCTCGAAGTTCTCGCGGCGACCGTCGCGCAGCCAGACTTCCCACCACACCTGCTCGTCAGCGGCCTGGGGGAAGAGGTCGTCGTGGTCGGTAAACAACGATCGTGCAGTCGCCAGCCTGACTGTCTCCATGCGGGAGACGAGCGGCTCGTTGCGCGGTCTGCCGCGGTCAGTATCAACGTCTCGATACGCCTCGACTTTCCGCAAATAATAGGCTTGCGCGCTTTGCGGCAGGAACACCGACGCTGTGATGGGAGCACCGGGTTGAGTTGGCTCATGGACGGCGACCAGCTCCATGTGCTGGCGACGATCGGCCAACTGGTCGAGGGCCGCCCGTCCGGACATGGGCAGATCGATCGCGAGGTAAAAGCCAGGCGTGCCGACCGACAGCTGGGGGTCACGCGCCGCAATCTGCTGGCGTGCACTTTCGACCGCTTGTTCGATGGATTGCGTCAAGGCCGCAGCATGCGACGCCCGATCACGCGCCGGCAGCGGCGGTGCATGTATAAGTTGGTTGGGCCGCCGATAGGCTTCCCGAATGCCGTTGTTGCGAAGGTGGATATGGGCGCGGTCGCGCGGAAAATCGTCTGCCATTATGATCTGTGCTGTCGCTACTCAAACAGCGACGCCTGCCGGCGTTCCTTCAGAGCGTCGATGAGCGCTTCCGAGGTGATCCGCTTCCCCCCCCGCAATATGATGGTTTTTGCAGCGTCGTCGGCCGCGCGCGTGATCTCGGCCTGCGACAGTCTCTCTGCCTGAGAGATCGCCTCGTTCCAGGCAAGCCCTCTGGTGTCGAAGCGGTCGAGTCGAGCCCGAAGCAGCGCCTCTATAATCGGCCGATCGGGCACGGCGTATTCGATGACATCGTCGAAACGGCGGAACAAAGCTCTGTCGAGCAGCTCGGGATGATTTGTTGCCGCAATAATCAGGCTGTGGCTGTCGTCTTGCTCGAGAAACTGCAGAAACGAATTCAGCACGCGCCGAATCTCGCCAACATCCTGGCGTTCGCCTCGACGCGCGCCGATGGCATCGAATTCGTCAAAGAAGTAGACGCCCCGCGTCGCCTGCATTGCATCAAAAACAAGCCGCAGCTTTCCGGCAGTCTCTCCCATGAACTTGGTGATCAAACCATCGAGGACGATCGTGAAAAGGGGCAGATGAAGCTCCCCGGCCAATGCCGATGCGGTCATCGTCTTGCCTGATCCTGGCGGGCCGACCAGAAGCAGTTTGCGACGGGGAACAAGCCCGTGCTCGCGCAAGCTTGCTTGTTGGCGCTGCTCTCCCAGCACGCGGTGCAGGCGCGAGCGCAGACTGTCCGGCAAAATCATGTCGGTCAGTCGCAGGTCCGGATAGCGCACATGCAGGAGCCCTGCGAGCTCGCCCTTTGGCTGAAAAAGGGGAACCGGCCGACTGCTCTTGACAATCCGGGCGTCCCTGCTCTTGGCTGCGTCGACCAGATCCTTGAGCTCCTGAGCAAGCTTACCATGGCCTTGACGTGCCTCATGCGCAGCAAGCTGCATCGCGATAGAGAGGAAACGATCCTCGTCGCCGGCAATGTGGCTTTTAAGCAGCGTCACGATATGGCGGGCCGTGGTCATGGCTCTCTTCTGGGGTATCCGTTTACTTGGCGAAGCGCATGCAACCTAAACGCTTTCAACGGCGATTTGTATCGCGCAATGGTGTTTTTTCTCTTGTCGATGTTCGCCCGTGGCAACTTCAGCGGTGAACTGTTGCGCCGCGGTCATAGGCCAGCCGGAATAACGCCGGCCAGCAGACAACAGTCCGCATCTTCGAGCGCTCGAAGTCTGGCCACTCACGCAGCGTGTCGGGTCCGAACGCTCCAAAGCCGCCCCGCCTGGCAGGTCCATGCGACCGATTGCGGGCGTGCGGCCATAAGGTCTACGCGGGCTCGCATGGCTGCCCGCGCCGCTGGCTAAAAAGCTGTACACCATCTCACGAAACACCAGGTCCGCTCCTTTGCCGGCCGACGGTCCATGAAATCCCCTCCCCACTTACGACACCGGAGACCTCCTTGCCCACATGGCGCTCAAGCACCGGCCGCCATGGCACCAGCGTGAACTCGCGCGACTTTTCAACGACGGCATATTTTCCGCTGGCAAGCTCGACGGAGCGGCGGAGCGTACCCTCTACTCGTCCTCCGGATCGCGCTTCGGCATAGGGCAGGCCAAGTTCCTCCGACAGTTGGCCAGCAACACGGTTCAGTTCTCGCTGGCGCAGGATCGAAAGCATGTTGGCTCGATAGACGATCCCATCCTGTTCTTTATGCGCGAGGCCTTGCGCGATCAGCCACTGCCGCCGGCGAGCTTGCGCCTCTCTCACGTCGCGGCCGAAGCCGGATCCGTGCAAAGGCTCGGGTCTATCGGCAACCAGCTCCCGGTCGAGCCAGGTGGCGCCGTTGAAGCTGACCTGTCGCTCCAGCGCCATTGAGGAGAGCTTGTCGGCAACGACAGGCTCGGCCCTGGCCCGCTGGCCCTCATAATTCGCGACGCGATCGAGATGGTCCGGCGCGATGAGCCAGGTGCCGTTCGGCTCTCGCTCGACGCCGCCGGTCGCGCGGCGGATCGCCTCCAGCCGCCGCACATGCGTTCGCGCAAAGCTCTCGGTGGCGGATGGGTCATGCTTCAGGTGCATATCGACGTCGTAACGGCCGCCATGCGCGGCGGCGATTTCGGCGATGGTACGATCGACCTGCCTCGGCTCGGTGTTCCTTGGCGCGACACGCACGATGCAGCCATTAGGCATCGTTTCCATCGCCTCGCCTCTACCGATGTTGATCCAATGGCTCTTACCGTCGACGGCGTCGACGATCATGTAATGGCGGTCATTGATCTCGTCGGCCAGTCCACGCGCGACAACGCGACCGACGAGAGACTGGACGGGCTCGCCGGATCGATCGTGGATCACCCAGTCGGCGGCCCTGCGGGCAAGCCCCTTGCCGGTCAGTTCGCGGTGCATGGTCTTGATGATGTCGCCGCGTTCGCCGGTGCGGCGCAGCGTGGCTTCGAGCTCATCGTCGAGGCGCCAGGAGCCAGCGCCGACCTCCGCGGCCAGACCCATCCGCTCGAGCTTGCGCAGCCGTCCCTGGTGCAGCGTCTGGCGAATGGCGTCGGGACCGCCCGGCGAGACCAGGCCGTCATCATCACGCATGCTGAGCAGCCGACGGTCGATGCTGGTGAAGCGTTCCTGCTCCATTTCCCGGCGCAGGCGAAGCTCAATCTCGCGGTCGGTTCGCGGACCGAGATCGAGGCTGACCAGCTCGGCCGCCCGCTCGCGGATGCCAGATGAGATATATTCGCGCGCGATGACCAGGTTCTCGCCACGGTCGTCCCTGCCACGGACGATGATGTGGCTGTGCGGGTGGCCGGTGTTGAAATGATCGACCGCGACCCAGTCGAGCTTCGTGCCGAGGTCTTCCTGCATCTGCGCCATGAGCCGCCGCGTCAGCGCCTTGAGGTCGTCGTACTCGATGCCGTCTTCGGCAGCGACGATGAAGCGGAACTGATGGCGGTCGCCGTCCGCGCGATCGATGAACGCCTTGCCGTCGACGCGGCCGCTGTCGGCGCCGTAGAGCTCGCCAGGTTCACCTTCGCGGGTGACCCCGTCGCGCTGAAGATAGCGTAGATGGGCACGCGCCCCGTCCGCGCCCTTGCCGGCGAGCTTGACGACCCGCGCCTTGACGATCACCCGGCGCTGGCGGAAGGCGGCATACCGGTCGCGCGATTTCAGCAGTGCGGCGGCCGCCCCGCCGCGCCCTGTCCGGCTTCCTGTGAAGCGACCACCGCGTTGCGGCCGGCCGCCAGCCCGGTTGATCGCCGCACGAACCTGGCCGGCATAGCGTTTGCCGGCCTTCGAGCCGCGCGACCCGATTTTGCCGAGCTTCGGCCTGAACTCGTCATCCTTAATGCGAGCCTCCCAGACATATCAAGCAAAATCAGACACTTACACGTCAAACCCTCTTGGCACCGGCGGCAGCCTCCCGGAAAAACGATGTGCAGACAAAGATTTAACCGCCTCCTGGAGGCGGTACCTTTATCTTGCCTTCCGCGCCCAGCCCCGCCAGACGCGCCCCCGTCCGCCATGGCTAACGCACCGGCTCCTTCGGCTGCGCGCCGTCCTTGCCGAGCGGCACGACGAGATCGCCGTTTCGCACGCCTGAGTGAACACCGTCATGAATGAAGAACAGCGACCGTCCGAGAGGAGCGATTTGCGCCTTTGGAGCGACAGATTGGCTTTCGAACGCCTCGATGTCGGCCGCCGAAACTCCGGCCGCCTTGAGTTGGTCGAGGTACTCGACGGTCTCTTCTGGCAGCGGTTTGCCACGCTTCAAATGCTCGTCGTAGCGCTCGGGACCGGCATTGTAGGCGCCAAACAGGCCAGGAAATCCGAAGCGGTCATACATGGCACTGAGATAGGCCGTGCCGGCCAGGATATTGTCGCGCGGATCGTGGGGGTTAGGCCCAAGGCCGTGTTCGACCCGCATCTCTTCATAGGTGCCGGGCATCACCTGCATGAGGCCCATGGCGCCAGCGGGGGAGGTGATGGGGCGGCCGCCGCGCATTGTCTTGCCGCCGCTTTCGGCAGCCATGACGGCATAGATCCAGGCTTGGGGAATATGGAAGCGCCGGCTTGCTTCCGATACCAACGTCTGCCACTTTCGCAGCTGCGGACTTTGGGAGATGGCGACCGGCTCAGCGCCGGTCGAGGCGGAACAGGCGCATGGCGCAATGGCGATCATGCCCAACAAGAGGAGGGTCACTCGGTCCATAGTGGTACGAGCCTCCCGATGACATTTTGAGTGGGAACAGGCCCGAAATAGCGGCTGTCGAAGGAGCGGTTTTTGTCGCTGCCGAGCAGGAAAACCTCGTTATCCCCGAGCGCTCGGCAGCCGTTCCACCATGGCAAAGGTCGGCCTTCGGCGTCGATTTTGAGCCGGCGCGCGACGATGTCGCCGCCGATGATGATGGCGTCATTGAAGGCGCAGACATTATCGTCCGGCAGCGCTGCAAGACGTTTTGCCAGCGGCACATTGCGAGGCAGATAGCTGCGCTCGGCGGCGAGATACGCCGCGTATTCAGGCGGGCGCACGAGCACGAGATCGCCACGCGCCAGCGCTCCCGCAGCGATGCGGTAAAGGCCGATCGGCGCGCTGGCCGAGGCGTTCCAGACCAGCCAAGGGGCGGGCTTTCCCAGCGCCGTGAAGCCCAAAAGACCGAGACCGGCCGCGGCCAAGGCGACCGTCTTACGGGCTCGAACACGCCTCAGGCGGCTGCCGATCAGATGGATGGAAGGGCGCCGCCTCATGAACGGCCTCCCGTGCCGCCCTGGCCGGAACCGGCCTTGCCATCGCCGGCGATGGAGTGCTGCGGGTGTCCTTTCGACCAATGGTCGAGTTCGTCGATGTGATAGCGGACATAGCGGCCGTGCTTGCGGAATTTCGGGCCGCCGCCCTTGAGCCGCATCTTTTCGAGCGTGCGCTGGGAGAGCCCGATATAGAAGGCGGCTTGGGCTGTGCTGAGAAACGGGCTGCCCTTTTTCGCGCGGGCCGCGCGTTCGTTTTCGTCGTCCATGATGATCCTCGTTTCGCTTCGGACAAGCGAGGGCGAGGATGGGCGAGGGAGATCGTCTCGGGGACGGGCGAAGAGTCGGGGGAGAGTTTTCGCCGCCCTTTAGGGCGGACGGGGTTTGGGTGGAACTCCTGGGAATGAGCCCCGCGCCGGGGCTGCGGCGCGAGGCTCTTATCTCGGCCGGTCAGTCGGCCGGGTTCCAGATGATGGCGTAGGTGTCGTGATCGTCCTGGCCGGCGGCTCGGCCGAGATTGGCGTAGAGCTTGCGCGGTCCGAACTCCGGCGCTGCAATCGACAGGCTCACATAATCCTTGCCGGAAGTCTCGCCGGTGCGGATCCAGCCAGCGCCGACTTCGACCCCTTGCGTAAGCACCCGGAAGTCGGGATGGTTATCGGCGCTCTTGGCCTGGTTGGGGACGATATCGATGTCGGCGCGGACGCTGAGCGTCTTGAACTGGCCCTTGTAGGCGCCGTTTTCCTGCTTGTTGACGTAACCGATCGCGGTCATTTCGAAGTCTCCTTTTGTGGTTTCGCCGGGGACCATCCCCTGCGATGGCGCACCGTAATGGGCGCGTCAGGACCGCCTGAATCCGACAGGGCCGCAGCGACAGTGAAGGACCCGAGCGGGCAGCTTTTTTGTGAGCGAAGCGGCGCGAGGAAGCCGCCGCAGGCGGCGGGGAAAAAAGCTGATGGCGCGAGGGTTTCGGGCGGCCGGACCCGCCCATAGGTCGACAAGCCAGCCGCAGGGATGGTCCTTGGAGAGAGCATGGAGACCGCTCGCCAAGTGCGGTCTGTCAGCCAAGCAGGACGCCGGGATGAAACGGCCTGCAAAGATGCTGCGCCCTTATGCCGGATCGAGATCGTGCCAGCGGGTCGGGCGCCAGAGCAGACATCCGGCATGGTGCGATCTATGAAAGCAGGGCTCGCCAGCGGGAATTTGATACGCGAGGGGGCCAAAGTAAGGCTGGATGAGAAGCCGGTGCTACCTGCAGGTCCAGTGTCATGTGGCGGCGCTCGGGAAACCGCTACGCAATGTAACGCGCTCTTATGAGGCGAACAGACCGGCCCCAAAACCGATCGACCGGTGGTCGGCGCGAAACGCGTCATGCCTGTCCGAAAGCTGACAGTGGCAGAAGACGCATGTCGGGTTCCGCACAATTGACCATGCTGGATTTGTGAGGTTTTCAGGGAGAGCCATGCGTTCACTTCCCAGTGAGCTTTGGCACGGCATTTGCTCTTGATGTGGCAACACGGATCGAAGGTTGACTGCATGCACAAGCGCGAGATGAGCAATGCTCTCCTTTCCTGGAGGCTTGGCAGCAGATTCGATTTGACGTTGCGAGGAGCTTCAGCCGCTCGCGGCGGAAGTGATCTCAAATCTGAAGGCACCGTTGGGGCCGCAGCCATCAAACACATCTTTCTCTTTTTCGCAGCTCGTCTTCAACGCGATGCGGACTTCTTCGCGTCGACGGCGGCCGAAGGTGGAGAAGGGGCTCGACTTGCAAAAAGGAGTTGTCAATGACGTCTTACGTTCGCACCAACAGCCCGGCGCAGGTGCGCTCACTGTCCACCTTTGGCAAGCATCTGCAAAGGAGCGTGCTGACGGCGACGCTGCTTGCCGCGGCTTCGACGGGAAGTGAAGCGCAGCCCTATGTTCGTGCTGACGGCAGCACGACTGACGACTTGGAAGCGGCGCGAGCAAGTTGGCGTCATGACGCCGAATTCAATGGAAATGTGGGGCTCGCAGCCATCAACGCGGATGCCGCGTATGCGTTGGGTTCCACCGGGGAGGGGGCCAGAGCTCCTCGCCTGCCCTCGTCCGTCTTGACGAGTGCCCGCTTACAGCCTACCTCACTATCGCGTTAGCACTCGTCCATCGCGAGTGCTAACAAAAACCCCTCAACAGCGCACCAGGGAAAAATCCGAAAATGGCAAAGTCGAAGTTCCGCCCGCTGCATGACCGCGTGGTCGTTCGCCGGGTCGAATCCGAATCCAAGACCGCTGGCGGGATCATCATCCCCGACACGGCAAAGGAAAAGCCGCAGGAAGGCGAGATCATCGCTGTCGGCTTCGGCGCTCGTGACGAAGCTGGCAAGCTGGTCCCGCTGGACGTCAAGGCCGGCGACCGCATCCTGTTCAGCAAGTGGTCGGGCACGGAAGTCAAGCTCAATGGCGAAGACCTTCTGATCATGAAGGAATCCGACATCATGGGCATCATCGGCTCATATCAGGCCCTTTCGTCAACTGAATTCCCGGGCTCGATTGAAGCCCCTGCCAGGAGCTAAAAATGGCTGCCAAAGACGTAAAATTCTCCCGCGATGCCCGCGAGCGCATGCTGCGCGGTGTCAACATCCTCGCTGACGCGGTGAAGGTCACGCTCGGCCCCAAGGGCCGCAACGTGGTCATCGACAAGTCGTTCGGCGCCCCGCGCATCACCAAGGACGGCGTCACCGTCGCCAAGGAAATCGAGCTTGAGGACAAGTTCGAAAACATGGGCGCGCAGATGGTCCGCGAAGTTGCTTCGAAGACCAACGACATCGCTGGCGACGGCACCACGACCGCGACCGTTCTGGCGCAGTCGATCGTCCAGGAAGGCCACAAGGCCGTTGCCGCCGGCATGAACCCGATGGACCTGAAGCGCGGCATCGACCTCGCGGTAACCGACGTCGTTGCGACCCTGATCAAGAACGCCAAGAAGATCAAGACCTCCGAAGAGGTTGCCCAGGTCGGCACCATCGCCGGCAACGGCGATGCTTCGGTCGGCAAGATGATCGCCGAAGCGATGCAGAAGGTCGGCAACGAAGGCGTCATCACGGTTGAGGAAGCCAAGACCGCCGAGACCGAACTCGAAGTCGTCGAAGGCATGCAGTTCGACCGCGGCTACCTCTCGCCCTACTTCGTCACCAACGCCGACAAGATGGTTGCCGAGCTCGAGGACGTCTACATCCTCCTGCACGAGAAGAAGCTGTCCAACCTCCAGGCCATGCTGCCGGTTCTCGAAGCCGTCGTGCAGACCTCGAAGCCGCTGCTCATCATCTCGGAAGACGTCGAAGGCGAGGCTCTGGCCACGCTGGTCGTCAACAAGCTGCGTGGCGGCCTGAAGATCGCCGCCGTCAAGGCGCCGGGCTTCGGTGATCGCCGCAAGGCCATGCTGGAAGACATCGCCATCCTCACCGGTGGCCAGGTCATCTCGGAAGACCTCGGCATCAAGCTCGAGAACGTCGGCCTCAACATGCTCGGCCGCGCCAAGAAGGTGTCGATCTCCAAGGAGAACACCACCATCGTCGACGGCGCCGGCAAGAAGGCCGAGATCCAGGGCCGCGTTGCCCAGATCAAGCAGCAGATCGAAGAGACCACTTCGGACTACGACAAGGAGAAGCTGCAGGAACGTCTGGCGAAGCTCGCCGGCGGCGTTGCGGTGATCCGCGTCGGCGGTGCGACGGAAGTCGAAGTCAAGGAAAAGAAGGACCGCGTCGATGACGCCCTCAACGCGACCCGCGCGGCCGTCGAAGAAGGCATCGTTGCTGGTGGTGGCGTCGCGCTGCTGCGCGCTTCGGCCAACATCAAGGCCACCGGCGTCAATGCCGACCAGGCCGCCGGCATCAACATCGTGCGTCGTGCGCTTCAGGCTCCGGCCCGCCAGATCGCGGCCAACGCCGGTGCGGAAGCATCGATCGTTGCCGGCAAGATCCTTGAGAACAAGGGCGCGACCTTCGGCTACAACGCCCAGACCGGCGAGTATGGCGACATGATCGCCATGGGTATCGTCGATCCGGTCAAGGTTGTCCGTACGGCTCTTCAGGACGCGGCCTCGGTCGCCGGCCTGCTGGTCACCACCGAAGCCATGATCGCGGAGGCTCCGAAGAAGGAGTCGGCTGGCGGCGGCATGCCTGGCGGCATGGGCGGCGGCGGCATGGGCGGCATGGGCGGCATGGATTTCTAATCCAGCTCTGGCAGCTTTCGCAACGAGAGGGCGGCATCAATGCCGCCCTCTTTTTTTGCGAACCTCGGTCCGATGAACGATCGACGCCAACGCCGGCCATCGGCGTTAGGGCAACCTCAAAAGAACTGTCGAGTTGGTTGCGCGCGGCTTTGCGTCATCAGAGGCGCAAGGCGGTCGCGTGTGAGGATTGCGCGCTCCCATAGGCGGTTTCGGCATGTGCCTCGCCTTCGACATCGACATTGCGGCCAAGCAGGAAATCGGCGGCTTTCGAGGCATGGCTTGCGGCGCGGAAGATGGCGCGGTTGTCCTCGCGCAAAACCGTCAGCCATGAGCCGATGTAGTCGGCATGGCGCACGCTCGGCTCGATGCCGAGACTGCTGCAGATGAAGGCTGATGCGATTTCGGCGACCAGTTCCTCGCGCGCATAGGTGTTGGACCCGAAGGAGCCGGACAGGTCGCGCGCGAGTCGCCTCGGGTGGCCGGTCCAGTGTCCAAGCTCGTGAAAGCAGGTCCGGTAATAGTCGATCTGGTGGAAGAAAGCCGGCTGCGGCGGCACCTGTATGGTGTCGCTGCCGGGCATGTAGAAGGCGCGCTCGCCGCCGATGCGAAAATCAGCGCCGGTTGCATGAATGAGCGCCTCGGCCTGCGGGACCATCTCGCGCTCAGGCAGAGGCTCGCCGGCGGCGTAAAGATGTTCGGGCAGATTATCGCACTGCGCGACATCGAAGACGGTGAAGCGCTTCAGGAAGGGCACCGCCTGCGGTTCGTCGCCATCGGTGTCGGCGCGTTGCTTTTCGTTCTTGGGAACAAAGCGGTCAGCGTGAACGATGGTGGTGCCGTGCTCGCCCTTCCTGACATTGCCGCCAAGCGAAAGCGCCTGCCGGAAGGTGAGCCAGTTCTGGCTGGGGAAACCGCGCTCGATGACCGCGCCCCACAGGATCAGGATATTGATGCCGGAATATCGGCGCTGGGTGGCCGCATTCCGCGGCAGGCCGAGGCCTGTCCTTGCCCTGCCCCACGGCTTGACCCATGGCACGGTGCCGCGCTCCAGTTCGGCAATGATGCGGTCGGTGATTTCCTGATAAAGGCTGGCGCCGGTGCGCCCGCCACTGTCTGCGCCAGCCTGTCGGCTGCCGCAACGTTTGTTGTTTGCACGCATCGTGATGTCCTCCGCTCTACAATCGCGCGCCCTCCCCGGAAGCGGGGTGGGCGGCAAAAGCGACCGGAAAGGCCCGCCGTCGGAGGCGGACTGCATCAGCAGGACCGGAACGGAGTGGAGGACCCGAAAGCGACAAGCGAAGGGTTGCGGGACGCCGCGGCGGGCCTAGAAGGGAGTGCTGCCCACCCTGCGCCAGGGGGAAGGCCACAATAGAAAGACGCCGGCCGACAGGCCGGCGACCGTCAGCAGCCGAAGGCTGCCCCGCGCCAGGGGGCGATGCCGCAGGGCCAAGACCGCCTGAGCTTGCCGAAGAAAAGCGGGCTCGGTTCACGAGCACCCGGCCAGCGACTTCAGGCGCGGGCGCTCAGGATTGTTGTTGGCGCCCACGGCAGCTGGATGACCGCAACAAGATTACGAGGAGCGACAGCAAAGCCAGCTGCCACAAACGGCACGCTCCGGCAACAACAGCGTGGCCGGTCTACAGATGCTGCCCCGCACGAGAGCCAGCACGCTTTGAGCGCGCATCGGCGATGCAAGCGTTGCAAGCTGGCCATGTCCACAAGGTCGGCGACCACTATATCGCCGACCACCAACGCGGGCGTACCGTCTAAGTGCAGACCTTTCGCGAGTGCGCGGACCGCGCATTTCATCTGCGATGGCCGGATCTTGCATTCCCGCTTGAGCTGCTCAACGTCAAGGCCTACACGCGCTGCGATCTTGAGAGTGACCCTTCAACTGGGGGAAATCATAAGGGCGCGGTGGAATTCGTCGAACTTTCCCTGTTTTCTCGAGGCGAGTGCGGCGAAGGCTGGGAATTGGGAATCCGGTCCCAGGACCGGGAACTGTTTGATCACAAGCTTCAGATTGGGTTCATGCTTGAAGGCTTTTTGGTAGTTGATATCAGCCAGTCTGCAATGCGGACAGTTGTGGTAGTCATTGAATATGACCAGAACGGCATCGCCTTGCGGGTTGCCGGCGATTGGCGAAGGAGATCGTTGTCGAATGCGCCGCTCCACTTTTGCCTGTCGGTCGACCACGCCTGCCGGTGCAGGTTCGCGCTATATTGGCTCGCCAGCAAGGCGAGGAGTAAAAGAAGAGCTGCGACAGTGATGGCAGTCGGCTTAGACATGAGTCTCCAATCCATGGACGGCGTGGCAGCAACGGCCGCCTTTTTGGTGTAAAATGGGTCAGTTTTGATCGTGCCCCGCAGTTGCTACAGGCGCACAGGTGCCGGTGCGATCTGGCGGTTTCTCAAATACGGCTTTGCGCCATCGGGTCCACCCCAATAGCTGAGCGTCGTTCGCACGGGGAATTGTGTTCACCACGCCGGGCGACTTGACCGTCCACCGCCGGAGCGCTGAACGGTCCGCTAGTGAGGCGCTCCCCGAATCGTCGTTTATCCCGCTCGCCCCGGACCGGGTGACAGCCAGCGTTGCCGCTACGCTGCGGAGAAAAACCGTCAGCGCGTGGCATTCGGACATAAGCTGATCGACGCCAAGAATAAGCCCCACGGAGGTGACCGGTGCGGCCGGAACAAGAAAGAGCGTTGCAGCCATTGTGACGAGGCCTGCACCGGTAATGCGGGTTGTTCCGTTCGAAGGGAACAATGCGACAAACAGCATGAGGATCCGGCAGCCGATCGGGAGATCAGTTTTCGTCGCTTGGGCGATGAAAAGGGCGGCGAGCATCATATTCGTGCCGTCCAGATTGAATGGAATGAGACCCACGACCGAATGCGTGGCGCCGGCCCTTTCCATCTTCTCCATGAGCGAGGCCAGCGCGGCCTCTGAGGAGGACATTGCGAGCAGCAGCTCGTCCTTGATGTATCGGACGAGAGAGAAGAGCGAGCGGCCGTTGTAGCGGCAGACCGCGCCGAACAGGACCGAGAGGAACAAGACTTGCAGGATGTCGCCTTCCGCGAAGGCATTGGCAATCGTTGACGGGATGATGTTCATCAGGAAGCTGGTCACGGACTGCTCGTGAGCCGTGGCCACATAGCCCTTAACGGCTTGGACATCGAGCGAGGCCGGATCGATGTTGAGGCCGGCGCCAGGCTGAACGATATTCGCGACAATCAGCCCGACAACAAAAGCGAGCGTCGAAAAGGTGAGAAAATAGACCATCGCCTTGGCGGCAACTCGGCCGACCTTCTGCAGATCGCTCATGCCGGCAATGCCGGTCGCCATTGTCAGGAAGATGACAGGTACGGTGATTATCTTGACGACATCGACGAAGGCATCGCCGAGCGGCTTCAGGCTGTGGCCGGTCTCCAAATGGAAATAGCCGATTGCGGCACCCAGGATTATGGCGGCAAGTACCTGCACGTAGGTCCGGGCAAAATGGCGCTTGCGGGGCGCTGCGATCGCGCGGGGAACTCTTGGAACCAACACCGTCTCTCTCCTTGACCGGATCGGGGTGGGGCTCCTCCCTCTCCCATGCAGTGCTCCGGTCGAACGCTGCGCCCACTTCGGCGCAAACGATGTGCCAAATAGCAAAGAGGGGAAAACGCGCAGGACCTCACGCAATGCTTGCGATTCGCTCTCCCACACTCGTGCAGTGGTTGCCTGTCGCAACTATGGAAGGGTCGATTCTTGGGAACTCCAAAGGCCGCTCTTTGCGTCGAGCAGCTTGGCTGCCTGGAAGGTTCCCTCTTTGCCTTGCGGTCTGCGAGCTGAGTCCAGATCGTCATCATTTGGCTGCGCGCCGCACGGGGCTCGAAAGATTCAATCGAGGACGGGTCCTCTTGGAAAACGGGGGCAGCGTTGGTCAAGCCCTTCCACCCTGCTGTCCCAATGGTGTTCAGAAGCTCAGTTCACGATCAAGCGATGGATCAGCGTCATCTGGCGTTTGCGCCATCGCGGCGGCGTTGCAACGGGTCTGCCAAAGATGAGAAGGCCGCGAGGCAGGGTCCGAGACCTAGACTCCAACCTCATAGCGCGCTCGGCTCGCGTTCGGAAGGTTCGAACCGCAGCACGATCAGGTGGCGACACCGTTGGTCGGAACCGGAACCCGACGAATGATCGTTCGTGACCGACATCTGTGAACAAGCAGTATGTGTCATTGCAATCACCACCCGTTGCGCGGAAATGCCCATATGGCCGTGAATGAACTGGATTTGGTGATTTTCCAGATGGCGGTGGAAAGCGTCCGCTTGCTCTCTTCAAGCTTTGATGAGAAGGCGGCTGAGATAGCCACGAGGAGCCGTGGTAGCCTTCTTTTTGACGTGCGGGTGGACGGTGACCTGGAGGTCCAGCGAGTCGCAGCCATTGGATATCCAGGCGACAAGATCGGTGTGGTGGCATTGGACCGAGAGGGCCTTGTTAGCTGTTGTTGCCTAGTCAATGGCACCTTCTCACCTTTCATTGCACCGTTGGAGAACTGGACCAGCATGCCCCTTTCGATGCAGGCCCAGATCGATGTCACAGGCTATGCGAGGCTCCTTCTGGCCGCCTTGCGAAATGCTGGACATATGCTGGACAGGTAGCATCGCGATGATGTCTGTGATGAGATGGTGCAAACGGCTGGATGAGGCGATCGCTTGCTGGCAGCTTTGGCAACAAAGCGATCGGTGAGTTCGCAATGCTGGAACACGTCCTTTAGACTCTGCAGTTAAGTTAGCGGACTACCATCTGACGAATGCCCTCTGACAGTCTGCATGGCGCGGCATGCCCTCTTAGGAATGCAGCCGTGGTTCTACACCATCGGCTGTTTTTGTGTCGAAGGCGACGGGCACGCCATGAACGAAGGAAGCGGCCGCCAACAGTTCCTCCAACTCGCGGTCGGTGGCCTTGCATGCCGGCATTAGTGTTCGGATGGCGCGGATCGCCTGCGCCATGGAGAGAAAGCGGACCCTTCCCCTGGAAAGGACATAGGCTTCTGCGGCTTTTTCGACGGTGACGGTGTGAAACGAATTGGTCATGACGAATTCCTCCCTGAACCCTGACCAACCCGACTTATGGCACGAATTCGACCGCCTTCAAGCCTATGTCCGATTGCGGACAATAGCTGCGATTCGTTCAAAACCGCTGATGCTTTTGGGCGACCTGGTGAGGGGCAAGGAGACGTCGGCTGAACCCGTTTCAACCGACATGCTTCAGGCAGCGGCCAGGCCGAAATAACGCTGCTCCTCCTTGTCATAAGCGCCATGTGTGAGCTTTATCAATCCGGCACGGTCGATGATCGTGATCTCGCCGCGCTTGGCGTGCACCAGTCCTCGATACTCAAGCATTTGCAGGGCCGTGGTGACCCCGGGCGGTGGGCGCGAGCATGGTCGCCAGAAATTCATGCGTCGGGAGGATCTTATCTCCTTCCGCACGGTCGTGGACCATCAGCTGCCAGCGGGCCAGCCGTTCTTCGATCTTGGAGTGGCCATTGACCAGTGCCGTCCGGCATGATTGGACGAGGAACGCGTGGGCATAATCCAGCACTGAGGTGCGAAGCGACGGGCTAATCGCAGGGCGAAGGTTTTCAACCGGCAGGCGCCAGGTAGTGCTTTCCTTTCCGAGAATGACGGCAATTCCTTTCATCCCGTCATAGCCGACAATGCCGACTTCACCTTGCCGCCCGCCGGTCATGGTGGCGACCACCGACGCGATGCCCCTCTCGGGAAAATATACGTTCTTGATCGGCTGATGCGCGACCTCCAACTGGTCCTTGATGCCCGGTTCGACGTGATGCAGCGATGGTCGCAAAAGCGCGAAGTCCTGCGGGGTGAGGGCTTCAGCACCTGGTCGCGAAAGAGGGATCGGGCAAGGCTCTCTTCCAACGGGGCAAGAGCGCGTACGTCTTACTGTCGGCTGCACCGAAGTAAATGCCGGCCGATGCCAAAGCATAGGCTTCGAAACGCGCGATTGCAAAGCCCTGTCGGGGCAGTGCAGTCATGCTAGAAGTCGCGCCGCCTACGATAGGCAGCGGATGACATGATTCCCTTCTGCGGCGGCCACCAAGAACGGCTCGGGCACGCTTTAATCGTTCATACACAAGCTCGCAGGAATGTAAGCAGCGGAACAATCGGGTGATTCGTACCGCCCTGCCCTTTCAGAGATCAAGTCATTGGACGTCAATTCGGCTGGAACGCCTCGTCGAACGGCCCAGGAAAATGCAGCCGGATGAGCAATGGTGGTTCACCTTATGTGCGGTCCCGGATATGCGGTCCGGCGGCTCATCTCCCAATAGCTTGTCGATGGGGAAGTGGAACTCGTCATGTCGCCGCGAACCGTCACCGCGCTAGCGGGGCTCTTTTGAAGACGCCGGTGTTTTTCTTTGTGGAACTGAATCTGTGAGGTGATTGATGCATGAATCAAACATTTGCGTATTTCCGCTGCATCGGCGACGTATATTGGTCGAAAGTATCGCCCAGGCCCTCGAGACCAAGAACGGCGAGGCGGCGAGTGCGTTCTGGCGCTGTGCTGCCAAGAAAATGCTCATTCAATTGTCCGATGTAGGAATTGCGCCAGAGCTCGCTGCGCAGGAGGTTGGAAGCCTTCTTCAT
Organism: Mesorhizobium sp. M7A.F.Ca.ET.027.02.1.1; assembly: GCF_004022985.1. Classification (NCBI taxonomy): domain Bacteria; kingdom Pseudomonadati; phylum Pseudomonadota; class Alphaproteobacteria; order Hyphomicrobiales; family Phyllobacteriaceae; genus Mesorhizobium; species Mesorhizobium sp. M7A.F.Ca.ET.027.02.1.1. Next base: position 24,388 of record NZ_RZOL01000003.1, read on the forward strand.
GCGGTCTTGGACGACATGGCCAACCGAACGGTAATGCACAAAGCATAGGCTCGGGCGCTGTTGGACCGCGCGTCAGCTCGGGTCCTTATCAGGGGACTGCTCCGACTGGCCGACGGTCCGGCCAAACCGGCATACCGGCAAAGGTTTGAGGTTGCGATCGCTCACGGCGGCCGGTCCAATATTCTAAGACGACCTCAGAAGCCACGTTGGCTTCTTTGGACGAAGCGGAGGGGCGCCATTTTGGCGTGCTCACGCTGGACTGCGGGTTGCGCCTACGGAAATCCAAAGTCCGGCCGCGCGAGCCAATCGACCGGAACAGTCGAAAGCTCGTGGGGGCGGGTCCGCTCACCCTCACGGCGGCGGTGGCGGCCGTGAGCAGACTTAACTCAAGTCACGGCTGAGCATCCGCAGGCGCTATGCCGATTGGATGAGAACTGGTTGCCACAACACCGGCCCGTTGAGGCGTCCCCTCCAGCGGATGCGCAAGAGACTGGCGTAGGAAATATCGAGGAAGCCGGCGACTGCCTCGGTGTTGCCGACCTGCTTGGGCTGTCCGATACGTGACAACGGCCAGGTGGCGAGACGAAGGATCCTTTCGATGCGCGTATCTGTCACCGTTACGATCCCGGAGAGATTGTTGGCCAAGCCGAATTCGATGATCCCCGCGAAGAGCTCGTAGGTTGCTTGGGCCAGGCCGCCAGCTGCCTTCGGCGCTGTCGCAGGGAGATCGAGCGCGAAACGACTACTCTCCCAGATATCGGCACTCGCAGGGACCACCATCTCATCCAGCAGCGTCGGAAACGTATCGCGCAACATTGTCGGTCCGGTGGTCGGCAAAAGGCGGACGCAGCCGCAAGTTCGCCAATCGGACCCCTTGAGAAGCAGGTAGACGGGGTTCAGGCTGTCAAACGGGTCCGTTTCCATTTCGCCTTCGGTCTGCACTTCCCAATCGAGCCGCTTCTTGAAAACCCGATACCTAAGTCCGTGCATTTCCTTGAGTTCGCTCGCAAACTCGGCGTAGCAGTCGGGTGTTATCAGCTGCATCATTGTCGTCTCCGTGCGGGATGTGTCCACGCAATCGAAGGGCAAAGCCGTCATGAATGCAGCCTGTAGACCTTTACAGCTAGACTTGGAGAGGATCAGGATCTCGCCCGAGCAGCCATCCGCACTACGGCCTGGTTGATGGTTCGCACGCCAAGCTTCGCCTTGGCGTTTTCCTGATGGAAGGTCACGGTGCGTTTCGAGACACCGAGAATCTGGCTGATATCCCAGGCCGACTTGCCGCACGCCGCCCATTTCAGGCACTCGAACTCCCGCCGGGTGAGCGTTATGCCATCTACCACGCAATCTTCGGCGAGCCTGCGCCGGGCATGGATATGAACGTTGATCGCAACCAGTTGCATTGCTTTTTCGTAGCGCGTCAGCGACCTCAGAAATGGCGGATGCGCCTCGTTGGAGGCGAAGGTCAGTGCGGCGAACCGGCCGCGATGATCATGCATCGACATGGTCAGTCCGCCGCGAATGCCGAACTCAGCTGCTTTTTCCAGGACTTCCTGCTGAGAGGTCGGCAAATAACGGTGATCGCGGTCCACACCCCAGTCGAAGGTATCCCAGCCCCGCAGTCCCCGCAGGATCACGGGATCCACGCTGTGGTAGCGCTGTTGCAGGTAATGTGATGTCCATGATGATGGATAATTCGAGATCAATCGCGGCCTGTCGCCGGAAGCGGATGGGTAGGTGAAATAAGCGAAGAGCGGAAAGTCGAACCCGGCTGCGGCGGACGCCATTGCCTCATGGAGATCGACGGCATCGACGCTTGCAGAGAGTTGCTCGACCAAGGTTTCAAATACGCGATGCATCTGCGCTTAGCGTACCTCGCGGAGGTTGCTGGAAGCCGACGGAGACGTGGTTCTAAATGATGGCCTGTCCCTGCAGGGCATACGACGCGCCGCCGTCATCACCGCAATTGCTGTGCTGCTTCCGATTGGAGAGAGCTCCGCCCACCTGACCAACTACCGATGGGTGATATTGCGACGTTATCGATGAGCCGCGTGTCGCCAAGCCAAGCCGCAGCAAGCAAGCGTGCCGGTCGGTCAAGGCTTGCTAACGATTGCAGGTCTGTTTCTCCGCGCAGCTCCAGGTATTCGAGCTCGCGATAGCCGGCAGCCAGAATTGCTGCACGCGCTTCATCAAGCGTAGGCAGGATGGGGGAGCCGCGTGCAAGCCGCTCGGCCGTATCGAGCAGGACCGATGCTAGTTTTGGGGCAATGGCGCGTTGGGCTGGGGAGAGCCGCACGTTACGCGACGATAGCGCAAGACCATCGGCTTCGCGGACTGTCGGACAGGGCACAATAGTGATCGGAATGTCGAGATCCCGGACCAAGCGCCTGACAAGCTGAAGTTGCTGAAAATCCTTTTCGCCAAAAAAGGCGAAGTCAGCGCCGGCCTGCAGGAAGAGCTTGGCCACGACCGTCGCCACGCCATTGAAATGGCCGGGCCGGAATGCGCCGCAAAGGCATTCGCTGATGCCGGACACTGAAACGGCCGTGGCGAAGCCCACCTGGTACATTTCCTCTGTGTCCGGCACATAGAGCAGATGCGTGCCCAGCAGAGCGAGCTTGGCAGCATCGTCGCTTTCCGTCCGAGGGTAGGCAATCAGGTCGGCGGGGCTGTTGAACTGCTTGGGGTTTACGAACAGCGTCACGATCACCCGCTCGGCCCTTTCGAGCGCCTTCCGCACGAGGCTCAGATGCCCGTCGTGCAAGGCTCCCATGGTCGGCACAATACCGATCGTGGCACCCGAGCGACGCCATTGCGCAACGACGCCGCGCAGCTCGCTCACGGTTCGAGCGATCGGCACGCTCATGTGAAGTCACCGGCCTTCAAGGCGTTGACATAGAGATGTTCGACCGCCGGAAAGTGCCGGTTCCGCACATCGGTGGCGTAAGCGGCGATTGCCGCCTCAGCCTGCTCACCGAGCTCGGCATAGCGTTTGACGAACTTCGGCCGAAATGAGGTGAAGAGCCCGAGCATATCGTGGCTCACCAGAATCTGGCCGTCGCAAGCTGGCGAGGCACCGATGCCGATTGTGGGTATGTCGATATCGGCGGTTATCTGCCGTGCAAGCTGCTCCGGTATCTTTTCCAGCACCAAGGAGAAGGCGCCCGCTTCGGTTACCGCCCTGGCGTCGCGCCTGATCCGCTCTGCATCGGCTCCCCGGCCCTGCACACGATAGCCTCCAAACGTGTTTACCGCCTGCGGCGTCAGGCCCACATGGGCCATGACAGGTACGCCGCGCGCGGTAAGGAAGCGGATGGTTTCCGAGATGGTCTCGCCGCCCTCGATCTTTACCGCTGAACAACCGGTCTCACCCATCACGCGCGCAGCGTTGCCGAAAGCGTGCTCTGGGCTTTCCTCGTAGGAACCGAAGGGCAGGTCGACGACCATCAGCGCGTGTTCAAGGCCGCGGCGAACGGCCTGTCCGTGCATGATCATCATGTCGAGCGTGACCCCCAGCGTCGACGACAGGCCGTGCAGCACCATGCCGACGCTGTCGCCGACAAGAACGATGTCGCAGTGGCGATCGAGCAGCCTCGCGACCGGCGTGGTGTAGGCCGTCAAGCATACAAGTGGCGTCTGGCCTTTTCGCGATCGAATATCTGGAGGAGTCATCCCTTTTATCTCACCAGCCGCGCTCAACCGAGGCCCCTTCCCTTACGTTACCAACAGCGGGTGTCGCGTTTGGCATATTTTTGTGCGACTGCGAAGAGCTAAAAACAGCGCTTGAGTACTCTGGTGTTGACGTGCTGGCTTCCAAGGTTACATTCAATCGATTAAGGCGCTCCGTTGGGCCAACCCGCTTTCGCAAACATGGATCCTCAGACAAGAAGAACCAAGAAAGGCAAAGCCGCCGTCAAAGCTGACGAAGCCAAAGTGGACCTGACTGCCGTCGTGGTCGCCGTAAACGACAGTGAGCCCTGTGTCCTCACAGTCGGTCATGCGGACACCCTCCCTTCTGGACCTTTTGCCCTTGAGCATCGATCACTGCAGTCGGGTTTGAGGGGGTGGGTGGAGCAGCAGACCGGCCATGCACTTGGATACATCGAGCAACTCTACACCTTCGCCGATCGCGATCGCATCGGCACTGAGCGCCACCAGCGCGTCATCTCAATCAGCTATCTCGCATTGACCAGGAAGGAACAGGCAACGAACTCGGCCGCGTGCGGCTGGCAAAGTTGGTACGAATATTTTCCCTGGGAGGACCACCGCTTCGGCACGCCGCCTGTGCTGCTCGATAGATTGCGGCCCCGCCTGATTGAGTGGGCCGGCGGCGCCAGCGAGCCGACCACTCAACGCGAGCGCCGGCAGCGCGCTGCGATAGCCTTCGGCTTCGACGACCGCCATTGGAACGAGGAACTCACGCTCCAACGCTACGAGTTGCTCTATGAAGCTGGTCTGATTGAGGAGGCCGGTGGCGGCAGGGACGCGATTGCGGCCGCGGCTGGCAAACCAATGGTCGCTGACCACCGTCGTATTCTGGCAACCGGGATCGCGCGGCTGCGTTCGAAGATCAAATACCGGCCGGTCGTGTTCGAGCTTATGCGGCCTTCCTTCACGCTGCTGCAACTGCAGCGAACCGTGGAAGCTTTGGCTGGCAGGCTGATCAACAAGCCGAACTTCCGGAGATTGGTCGAGCAGCAGGAACTTGTTGAGGAGACCGGGGAGACCTCCCTCGACACGGGCGGCCGACCGGCGAAGCTTTATCGCTTCCGGCATGCCGTCCTCGACGACAGGGCTATCGCCGGGACAAAATTACCGCTGGCGCGGGCTTGACATACTTATAGTCAAGGTAGATATATTCCCTTATTGTCAAACCGAATATAATCGAGGCGCCAATGACTGGGGCGTTACCTATGGCTGCGTCCCTGTATGAGCGTGTCCGGCGGGTGATCCCACCCGTTGAATGGCTCGCGTTCGCCGGCGATATTGAAGCCATCTTAGCGCTGAAGCGTGAGCGCAATGCGGTGGTGCTGGCGCACAATTACCAGACGCCCGAAATTTTTCATTGCGTGGCAGACATCGTCGGCGACAGCCTGGCGTTGGCCCACAAGGCGGTGACGGTCGACGCCGACATCATCGTGGTTGCCGGCGTTCATTTCATGGCCGAGACGGCAAAACTGCTCAATCCGAACAAGACCGTGCTCATCCCGGATCTCCGCGCCGGCTGCTCGCTGGCCGAATCGATCACGGCAAACGACGTGCGGCTAATGCGGCTGCGGTATCCGGGGGTCCCCGTTGTTACTTACGTCAACACTTCCGCCGCCGTAAAAGCGGAGTCCGACATCTGCTGCACGTCCGGCAACGCCAAGGCGGTGGTGGAATCGCTTGGCGTGGCGCGTGTGCTGATGCTCCCGGACGAATATCTGGCGAGGAACGTGGCAGCCGATACAGACGTCGAGATCATCGCCTGGAAAGGCCATTGCGAGGTGCATGAGCGCTTCACCGCAGCAGACATCCGGGAACTGCGCGATGCCCATCCAGGCGTCATCGTGCTGGCCCATCCAGAATGCCCACCAGACGTTGTCGCGGAGGCGGAGTTCTCCGGCTCGACCGCGGCGATGTCGGATTATGTCGAGCGTGAGAAACCGACGCGTGTCGTCCTTCTGACCGAATGTTCGATGAGCGACAACGTCGCGGTCGCGCATCCCGACGTCGAGTTCGTTCGCCCATGCAATCTGTGCCCGCACATGAAGCGCATCAACCTGGCCAACATTCGCGCCGCACTCGAGCAGAACCGGCATGAGGTCCGGATTGATCCCGAAATTGCCGGCCCCGCCCGCCGCGCGGTCGAGCGCATGCTTTCCCTATGAGTCTGGAGGTTCGCGACATCGCCGGGGCGCCGGTCGTCATCGGCGGCGGCATTGCCGGCCTGATGACGGCGCTTCATCTGGCGCCGGAACCGGTCGTGCTTTTGACCAACGCGCCGCTTGGAACCGGAGCCTGCAGTGAACTTGCCCAGGGCGGTCTTGCGGCAAGTCTCGGGGGCGACGACGGCCCAGATTTTCACCTTTGCGACACGATAGCTGCCGGCGACGGACTCTGCGATGAGGCCACGGTGCGGCGAGTGGTACGAGCTGCACCCGAAGCGATTAGGACGATCCAAAGGTTCGGCGTCGACTTCGACCAGCACCCTGACCGCGCGTTGCGACTTGGGCTCGAGGCGGCACACTCGCGACGGCGAATTGTGCATGCAGCCGGCGACGCCACCGGTCGCGAGTTGGTGCGCGCGCTCGTCGCCGCGGTTCGGCGTACAGCCTCGATCACCATTATCGAAAATGTGGAGGTCCGCCGGCTGGTCGTGCAGGACGGGTCGGTCATCGCCGTGGTCGCAGCAGGACGAGCCGGCGCGCTCGCTCTGCCCACGCGTCGCGCGGTGCTGGCGACCGGCGGCGTCGGCGGGCTGTTTTGCGACACGACAAACCCCGCTGGCTCATGGGGTCACGGGCTGGCGCTCGCCGCATGGGCGGGGGCGGAACTCGCCGACTTGGAATTCATACAGTTCCATCCAACTGCGCTCGACGGTCCGCGCCGGCCGATGCCGCTGGTGAGCGAAGCCGTGCGTGGCGAAGGCGCGGTGCTCATCGATGAGCGAGGAGAGCGCTTCCTCGCCGACACACCTGGCGGTGAACTTGCGCCTCGCGACGTCGTAGCGCGCGCCATTTGGCACCAGCTTGCCGTTGGACGCCGCGTATTCCTGGACGCACGGCAAAGTCTCGGCCCGAGATTTGGCAAGCGTTTTCCAGGCATCGCCGAATTGTGCCGGAGCGCAGGAATCGACCCCGCGACCGACCTGATCCCGGTGCGCCCGGCGGCACATTATCACATGGGCGGCGTCGCCGTAGACAGCGCCGGCCGCAGCTCCATCGAGGGATTGTGGGCCTGCGGTGAGGTGGCCTGTACCGGCCTGCACGGCGCCAACCGCCTGGCCAGCAACTCGCTCACCGAAGCGGCGGTCACCGCGAGCTGGGTTGCCGAAAGCGTTGCCGGCACGTCGTATACCCGGCGACCGCGCAGATGCTCCACATTCGTCCCTCCACGACCAGACGCTTCCGTGGTCCGCCCGATTGTCTCCGCCGCCCTGGGTATCATCCGCGACGGCGAGGCAATGCGCGAAGCGGTGGCGACCCTGCTGCCGATCGCAGCCAATAGTGTCGCTGCCTCTGGTCCGGCTTTGGTCTCACTGATGATCGCCGCGGCGGCCCTGAGGCGGGAAGAGAGTCGAGGCGCGCACTGTCGGTCCGATTTCCCGCTCCACGATGCCAACGTGCGCCCATCACGGCTGACACTGCACAGCGCAATGCGGGCCGCGGCCGCACTCGATTGCCGGGCTACCATACGGAGCACTTGATATGACTTCATTCTCCCCCCTCCCCGCGACCCTGATCGAACCGATTGTGCGCGTTGCGCTCCTCGAAGACCTGGGCAGATCCGGCGACCTGACCACCGATGCGGTTATCCCGTATGATTGCACTGCCACGTTGGTGCTCAAAGCGAGGCAGGCGGGCGTCGTTGCCGGGCTCGATCTGGTCTCGTATGCCTTCCTTCTCGTGGAACCGGCGATCAACATCCAGATCTGGCGCCCTGATGGCAGCGAGGTTGGGGCCGGGGAAACCATTGCAAGATTGTCCGGACCCGCACGAGGCCTGCTCACGGCCGAACGCACGGCCCTCAATTTCTTATGCCGGCTGAGCGGCATTGCCACTGCCACAGCGGCCATGGTTGAGGCCGTGCGCGGTCACAAGGCGAGGATTGTATCGACGCGAAAGACGACGCCCGGGCTGCGGGCATTGGAGAAATACGCCGTGCGCGTCGGCGGCGGTGCCAATCACCGGTTCGGCCTCGATGACGGCGTGCTCATAAAGGACAACCACATCGCGATCGCCGGCGATATCCGCACAGCAATAGAGCGGGCGCGCGCCGCAGCAGGGCATATGGTGAAGGTCGAGGTCGAGGTCGACACGCTGAAGCAGCTCGATGCAGCGCTCGCGATTGGTGTTGACGCGGTGCTGCTCGACAATATGTCGGTCGAGGATCTTGCCCGCGCGGTTTCTATAGTGGATGGCCGTACGATCACCGAGGCGTCCGGTCGGGTGATGCCGAAAACGGCGGCGGCGATTGCGGCGACCGGTGTCGATCTCATCTCCATGGGTTGGCTGACGCACAGCGCCCCGATCCTCGACATCGGCCTGGACATGCCGGACCACCAGAACATCTGCAAGCACTTGAACTGAGGATTACGGCGTGAGGAGCAACATCAGCTCGGCAGGCGTAGGAGGTGCTGGAAAGACGTGCCGCAGCTCGCCTTTAGCGAGTGCGCCCCAAAGCCAAGAAGGCGTACCGGACTAGCAAACAAAGGTTTGACGATGACGATTGGAATGAACTCGGAGTTCGACGTGAACCAGACCATGCAATCGGTCGATGGAACGCCTCCGCGATGGAACCGCAAAGAGGCCGAGGCCATCTACGGCATGCCATTCAACGATCTGCTGTTCCTAGCTCAGACGATCCACCGCCAGAACTTCGATCGAAACCGAGTGCAGCTGTCGCGGCTCCTTAGCATCAAGACCGGCGGGTGCCCCGAAGATTGCGGCTATTGCAGCCAGTCTGCGCATTACGAAACCGGTGTGAAGGCGTCGAAGCTGGTGGACGTCAAGCATGTCATCGACGAAGCGGCCATGGCGCGTGATGGCGGCGCAACGCGCTATTGCATGGGCGCGGCGTGGCGAAGTCCCAAGGAGCGCGACATGGAGGTTGTGGTCGCCATGATTGAGGGCGTCAAGGCCCTCGGCATGGAGACCTGCATGACGCTCGGCATGCTCGATCTTGAGCAAGCTGCTCGCCTGAAGCAGGCCGGTCTCGACTACTATAACCACAACATCGATACCTCTGAGCGCTACTATGGCGAGGTTATTTCAACCAGGACTTTTGCCGACCGGCTGGAAACGCTTGGGCACGTGCGCGCGGTTGGGATGAAAGTCTGCTGCGGCGGCATTGTCGGGATGGGAGAAGAAAAGACCGATCGCATCGACATGCTGGTCACGCTCGCGAACCTGCCCGAGCCGCCGGAAAGCGTGCCGATCAACATGCTTATTCCCATCGAAGGCACGCCGCTTGCCGCGGCCGACGCCATCGATCCGATCGATTTCGTCCGCATCGTTGCGCTCGCGCGGGTGATGATGCCGAAATCCTATGTAAGGCTGTCCGCCGGCAGGACGGCGATGAGCGACGAAACGCAGGCGCTGTGCTTCTTTGCCGGGGCCAATTCGATCTTTGTCGGCGACACGCTGCTGACGGCGGGAAATCCCGGCGAGGACAAGGATACCCTTCTGTTCCGGCGCCTCGGCATTGAGCCTATGGAACTCGCCACGCAATGAAGGAGGCAATTCTTGCCCGCTATGACGCAACCTTGCGGGGACTGGGGCGCAAGGACCGGTTGCGGACGCTCGCACCGCGCGCCGGGCTCGACTTCTCGTCGAACGACTATATCGGACTTGCCGCCTCCAAAAGACTGGGCGATGCGGTTTCGACGGCGATTGCGCGGGGCACGCCAGTGGGCGCCACCGGATCGCGGCTGTTGCGCGGCAATGCACCGGAACATGAGCAACTGGAGGCGGACGCAGCGGCATTTTTCGGAGCCGAGCGTGCACTGTTCTTCGGCAGCGGCTATATCGCCAACTTCGCTCTGCTGACGGCCCTGCCGCAGAAAGGCGACCTGCTGGTCCTCGACGAGCTCGCTCATGCCAGCATGCATGAGGGTGCCCAGGCCGGGCGCGCTGAGTTCAAGCTGGCCGCGCACAACGACGTCGACGCTGTCGAGGACGCAATCACCCGCTGGCGCGCCGAAGGCGGCATGGGGCGGGTGTGGATCGCCTTCGAAAGCCTTTACAGCATGGATGGCGACCGTGCGCCGATGGAGAGCCTGGTCGCGCTGGCTGATCGGTACCAGGCATTCATCGTCGTCGATGAAGCGCATGCCACCGGCGTCTGGGGACCGGACGGCCGGGGACTGGCCGCCGCGTATGAAGGCCGCGACAACATCGTCACGCTCCACACATGCGGCAAGGCGCTTGGCGCATCCGGCGCGCTCGTTACCGGACCGCGAACACTGTGCGACTATCTTATCAACCGGTGCCGGCCATTCATCTATGCGACCGCACCATCGCCGCTGATGGCAGTCGCGGCACGTGAGGCGCTGACTATTCTGTCTGACGAGCCTATGCGTCGTGCTCAGTTGCACGAGCGTGTCGCTTTCGCGAGCCGGCAATTGGCCGAACGCTGCGGCGTGATGCCCAGCGGTTCGCAGATCCAGCCGCTTGTGATCGGCGATAACAGCCGCACCATGGCGGTGGCGGCAGGACTGCAGGCACGCGGCTTCGACATACGCGGCATTCGCCCGCCGACAGTGCCTGAGGGTACGTCGCGCCTGCGCATTTCGCTGACTCTCAACGTCGACGAAGCCGACATTTCCGCCATGGTCGAGGCTCTCGTCGGAGTGTTGGCCACAGCATGACCAAACGCATCGTCGTCACCGGAACAGACACTGGAATTGGCAAGACAGTGTTTTCGGCCGGACTTGCCGGGCTGCTCGACGGCTTCTACTGGAAGCCGGTGCAATCGGGCCTCAACGAGGAGACCGACAGCGAGGTCGTCGCCCGGCTTTCCGGCTTGCCCGACGGACGCGTGCTGCCCGAAGTCTATCGACTGACGATGCCGCTGTCGCCGCATCGATCAGCCGAAATCGACGGCGTCGCGATCGAGGCCGACGATCTTTCATTTCCGGTCCTGCCGACACCGCTCGTCATCGAAGGCGCCGGCGGGCTGATGGTGCCGCTCAATCGACAGACAAGGTTCATTGACATATTCGAACAATGGCGGCTGCCGGTCATACTGTGCGCCCGCACCGCGCTTGGCACCATCAATCATACGCTGTTGTCGATCGAGGCCCTGAGAGCCCGCTCCATCCCGCTCATCGGCATTGCCTTCATTGGCGAAGAGGTGGCCGATACACAAAGGACAATCGTGGAATTCGGCGGCGTGCCGCAGCTGGGCAGGCTGCCGCACCTCGGTCCGCTGACGGGTGAAACGTTGAGAGATGCAATGATTTCCGGCTTCGACCTGGCCATGATTGCCGGAGGCGACTGATGGCGGAGTCTCGAGTCTGGCATCCGTTCACGCAGCACGCGCTAGAGCCCTCGGTCCCTGAAATCGTGCTGACTGAAGGCGCCTATCTCCACAAGGCCGACGGCTTCCGCATCCTCGATGCGATTTCTTCCTGGTGGGTCGTCACCCATGGCCATCGCCACCCCCGCATCATGAAGGCCATCGAGACGACCGCGTCGAGCCTCGACCAGATCATCTTCGCGGGCTTCACCCACGAGCCGGCCGAACGGCTGGCCGAGGCGCTTATCGGCATCGCACCCGCCGGCCTCGACCGGGTGTTCTATTCCGACAGTGGCTCCACCTCAGTCGAAGTCGCGCTGAAGATGGCGCTCGGCTATTTCCGCAACATCGGCGCGCCGCGTTCGCGCATCGCCGTCATGGAGCACAGCTATCATGGCGACACGATCGGGGCGATGAGCGTCGGCGCCCGCGGCGTCTTCAACGCCGCCTATGATCCTTTGCTGTTCGAGGTCGACGCCATCCCCTTCCCGGCCGCCGGGCGCGAGCAGGAAACGCTGGATCGGTTCGAGGCCGTTAGCCGCGACCGGCGCGCAGCCGCGCTGATCGTCGAGCCGCTGGTGCTTGGCGCCGGCGGCATGCTGATGTATCCGGCCTGGGTTCTTGCCGAATTGAAGAGGATCGCCGAAGCCTCCGGCACGCTGCTGATCGCCGATGAAGTGATGACCGGCTGGGGGCGCACCGGAACCATGTTTGCCTGCGAACAGGCGTCCGTCTCGCCCGACATCTTGTGCACCTCGAAAGGTCTGACCGGTGGTACCATCCCGCTGGCCGCCACGATCGCCACCGATGCCATCTTCCACGCTCACTTTTCGGAGGATCGCAAGAAGACGTTTTTCCATTCGAGCTCCTACACCGCCAATCCGATCGCCTGCGCGGCAGCACTTGCCAATGTCGAGATCTGGCGTGACGAGCCGGTGGCCGAGCGGATCGCGGTCTTGAGCGCGAGGCAGGCCGCCGGGCTGCAACGCTTCCGGGTCAATCCATATTTCACCGACTGCCGGACAACCGGCACCATCGCGGCACTCGACCTACGCACCGGCTCAGCCGGTTATCTGGCCGAGATCGGGCCAAAACTGCGCGCTTTTTTCCTTGAGCGGGGGCTACTTGTGCGCCCGCTCGGCAATGTCCTCTATCTTCTACCGCCCTATTGCATCACCAGCGACGAATTGGGCGGGCTCTATGACGCGATAGAGGAGGCCGGCGAACGCTTCGGCTCGCGGCCATGAACCTATCGTCGCGCGTTCTCGGCTTCGGCCATCATGCGCCGGCGCGCAAGGTCGAGAACCCGGAAATCGAAGACCGGCTCGGGCTTGAGCCCGGCTGGATCGAGCGGCGCACCGGAATTCGCTCGCGCTTCTGGGCAACAGACGAAGACACGCTGTCGGGCCTTGCCGCCTCTGCCGGCGACATGGCGCTGACCAATGCCGGTATCGACCGCGGCGACGTCGGTCTACTCTTGCTCGCCACGTCGACGCCCGATCACCTTCTGCCGCCAAGCGCGCCGCTGGTCGCACATCGGCTGGGGCTAGGCCGCGCCGGAGCGATCGACCTGACCGGCGCCTGCGCCGGCTTCATCTATGCGCTGATGTTCGCCGACGGGTTCACCCGCCTGCACGGCAAAGCGAGCCTTGTCATCGCCGCCAACATCCTCAGCCACCGCATCAATTTGGCCGAGCGCGCCAGCGCCGTGCTGTTTGCCGATGCCGCCGGCGCCATGGTGATCAGTCCTTGCGATGACCCGGATCGAGGCATTCTCGGCGCTTCGGTGGATTCCGACGGCTCGCGCTACGGGCTAATCCAGATTCCCGCCGGGGGAAGCAACACTCCGTTCCATGCCGACCTCGACCTCGCGCAGACACGGATGACGATCACTGACGGCCGTGAAGTATTCAGCAAGGCCGTGGAGATGATGACCGCCTGCTCGAGAGATGCGCTCACTGCTGCCCGACTGAGGCCGCAAGACCTCGATCGTTTCGTGCCGCATCAGGCCAATGCGCGCATTTTCGACGCGGTCGGCAGGAACCTCGGCATCGCTGATCACTCGATCGTCAAGACGATCGCCGAATATGGCAACTCTTCCGCCGCGACGATCCCGCTCTCATTGTCGCTGGCCCATCGGGCGCAGCCGTTTCGGCCTGGCGAGAAAGTCCTCTTGGCGGCAGCGGGTGCGGGTCTCAGCGGCGGCGCGCTTGTGGTGGGAATTTAGCAAAGCAATGCTTGCGCACAGGACTGCTCATGAATGAGACTATGAGAATGGCTCAATACGTAAATAGTCGCCGGCAAGCTCCATAGAGCTGGGTTCCGTGCGGTGCTCCGCGATGTCTAAGTATCGACCCGCTTGCTCAAATCGCAGCGCTCATCGAAGGCCAGCAATACCTCATGCAGAGCGAAAATCCTCAACCGCCCGTTTCAAAGACGCTCGCCCCATTTCGAAACAAGGTGTTTCGCTCAATTTGGGCGGCCACCCAGATTTCCAGCCTCGGTTGGCTAGTGCAAACGGTCGCCATCAGTTGGCTTATGGCAACGATTTCAGCGTCCGACCTCATGGTGGCACTCGTCCAGGCCGCATCCACATTGCCGGTGTTCTTCCTCTCAGTTTTCGCCGGAGCCATTGCCGACAACTTCAGCCGCCGGTGGGTGATGTTTGCGGGACACTGCCTGATAGCATCGGCGTCGACGACGCTGATGATTTCTGTGGGTCTGGGATTTGTCAGTCCTTGGCTGATTCTCGGGTTAGGTTTCCTGGCCGGCTGCGGCTTTGCCTTGAATGATCCGGCTTGGCACGCTTCGGTCGGCGATATCCTTCACAAACGCGACATTCCGGCCGCAGTGACGCTTATGTCCGTCGGATACAACATTGTGCGCAGCGTTGGTCCGGCCTTGGGGGGCGTGATCCTGGCCGTCTTTGGGCCGCTGGCCGCTTTCGCCTTGGCTGCGGTGAGTGATCTGGCGCCCATAAGCGCGATATGGCGCACCAAATGGGAGGTCCGCTCTTCGCCTCTCCCTCGTGAGAGAATGACGACGGCAATTCATGACGGAGTGCGCTTTACTGCGATGTCTTTGGAGATCAGGGCAGCGACCGCCCGAGCCGCTCTTTTCGGATTGGCAAGCATCTCCATTCTGGCGTTGCTCCCCCTCGTCGTCCGGGATCAGTTGAAGAGTGGGCCAATTGTCTACGGTATCTTATTGGCCGGCTTCGGCATGGGTGCTTTCATCGCGGGCATGGGCAACGGCTTCTTGAGGAAGGTCACGTCTCAAAACAGGCTGGTGGCCTTCGCCTCTGTGGCTTGTGCAGTCTGTTGCCTCTCCCTTGCCCTTACATCGTCGATTCCTGTGGCGGCCATTTCGCTGGCGCTCGGCGGAGCGGGTTGGCTTATCACCTGGACGGGCATTGACGTGTCGGTGCAGTTGGCAAGCCCAAGGTGGGTTGTAGGCCGCACGCTCTCCATTTACTACGCCTTGAGCGCAGGCGGTATGGCTGCTGGCAGCTGGATCTGGGGTTCTGTCGCGCAAAACTATTCCTTGACCTTAGCATTGGAGGGCGCCGCAGGCGCTCTGTTGCTGGTTGCAGCAGCGGGGATCGTGTTGCCGGTCCGTCCCTGGGAAGAAACCGATCAAGAAAGTTCAGTTTTTCATCCGCCGGACGTGGCTCTCGATCTGAAACCCAGAAGTGGCCCTATCGTGGCCAAGGTCGAGTATTTGATATCGGAGGAAAATATCGAGGCCTTTCTGGGCTCCATGCGCACGCGGCGACACGTCCAGAGCCGTGCCGGTGCACGAAACTGGACGCTCCAGCGAAATCTGCAAACACCGTCACTTTGGACGGAGACATTCCGCACCCCCACCTGGATGGACTTTCTCCGCCTAAATCATCGACTCACCGCAGCAGATAAGGAAGTCGCCCAGCATCTCCTGTCACTGCATGAAGGAGAGGTGCCTCCGCAGACAGTGCTTTCGATTGAACGGACGACCGAGGCAATTCGTACCCGTACCTCGACAATCTTTTCTCGTCCTCCAAGATGACGCCATCAAGCTGCTGTCCAGGGACAGGGTGGATCACCGGTGCTTTGCAGAGCACAGCCTCACACCGAGAGCAGCGTGCTCCGGGTTGTGCGCTTTCGCGCGCACCCAGGCGAGATGATGGTGAACGCGGCGTCAAGTGGAAGTCCCCTGCATACGCTTGCGGAGTCTTCTGCGAGAGCCCATGCCGACGAGCGCCAAACAAGGTTTGATGCCTTTCGGCGTCGTGGCCTCAACTCATCGATTCGCGAGAAAAGCATCGAATGCAGCAGCAACGGCGCGAACAACAAAGCGGTGCTCCGGCCGCACGCGGATGAAGCCGTTTTCGACGTCCAGGATCCCCTCCTCAGCCAGCGTCACCAAACTCTCAACTGAATCGAGAAAACGAGCTGGTTCGATTTCGTGGGCGGCACAGATGGTCGGCACGTCGGCCTCCAAATCGCACATCAGTCGCTCGATGATCGCTGCGCGCACCCGGTCATCGTCGGTCAGACGGTGACCCTTTGATGTCGCCAGACGTCCACTTGCGATGTGCCGGGCGTAAGAATCCCGTGTTACTTCGTTCTGAACATACCCCTCGCGGACTCGGCCAATAGCCGACGCGCCTAAGCCGATCACGTTTTGCAAGTATCGGCCGAGTATCCCAGCGAATTACGCCGTAGGCGCGCCCGGTCTTCTGCGCTAGCGCGAGTTCGTCGTCCGGCGGAGCGAAATGATCGAGCCCGATCTCCCGGTAGCCAGCGCCAACCAGTGTCTCGGCGACAGCTGCAGCCTGTTCGGCGCGAAGATCGCCGTCCGGTAGACCTGCCTGCTCGATAGGCGCTGGTTCTTTATCACGGAAGGAATATGCGCGTATCCGAACACCGCAAGCCGGTTGGGGCGCATGGCGACCGCAGCCATCGCGGTCTGGATGCAGGACTGCACAGTCTGTTTCGGTAGACCGAAGATGAGGTCGAAGTTGATATGGCCAACGCCATGCCGGCGGAGATTTTGGACTGCAGCGGCCGTCTGCACCTTACTCTGGATCCGATTGATCGCCTTTGCACATCGGGATCAAAGCTCTGCACGCCGATGCTCGCGCGGTTGACACCGTTAGCTGCCAAGGCTTCGGCCATTTCCGGTGTGAACGTTCGGGGATCGATCTCCACGGTGATCGCAGCAGTTTTGCTGAAAGCGAAGTGGCGGCGTAGAAATTCCATCAGCGCCAAGTGCTCGGCTGGCCCGATAAGGTGAGGCGTTCCGCGCCGAAATGCACATCGCTCACCGGCAGCCCTTGCCGCACTTGCTCCGACACCAAACTGATCTCCTGACGCAGCACCGCTAAATAATTAAGGATCGGGCCGTTGCGACGGATGACCGCGGTAGGGAAGCCGCAATACCAGCACATGGATCGGCAAAACGGAATGTGGAAATAGAGCGACACCGATTCGTCGGCCGGGAGGCCCCCCAGCCATTCCTCATAATCGTCAGCACCAACTGCCGCAGAGAAGTCTGGCACAGTCGGATAGATGGTATACCAAGGCGGCCGGGGGTCCCGGTACTTTGTCAGGATTGAGGTGTGCAAGGAGCTGTCATCCCACGTCGCTGATCCATCATTCTTTCGTTGCGCGCTCGTCCTGGTCTCTGACCTAAGTCAGTGCGTCCCGCTTATGTCGCAGTCTCGTTTGGACAGGATGGGGTCAACCACGCCGGGGAGCGCGCGTGCCATGGTTGCGCCTGAGGTGATGGTGCGGTGCCGCATTCAACGTCTGAGTAGTACGTGACGCCAGTGCAGTGTGCTTGAGGCGTCTGCGGAAGAACTTTGCAATGCGAAATTCATGTCCGACGCAACGGACCTGTCAAGCCTCGTTCAGACGCCATCCAGGTCCAGCCAGCGGCCTTCCCTGCCGGCCGAAAAACCATACCGGCTTTAGCCACCGAGACGCTCTAAAGCTGACGTCGGCTCATTTGATGAAAGGAGGACGCCGCTAGGGGGTGCACAAGGTTCCCCGGCTTGACGTCGCTTCGAGCGAAGAGCGGCGGTGTGGCTTGTCGTCAAGCGCCGGGCAGCGTGCCCCCTACCGATATCCCGAAAAGATCGACCAAGATGGCCATGCCGACGCCACACGCGGTCTGGATGAGGCCGACCATGAAAATGCGATTGGCGCGTTCGTAGATGGGGCGCCGCAAGGAACTCATGTCGAGCAGCATGGACAGCGCTCTCATCTGCAGTGCGATGCCGAGCAGGATCGGCACTACGGCGAACAGATCGTAGAGTTGCCATGGCAAGGGGTTCGCGGCCCAATGAGTGAGGAAGCCGAGCGAAAAGGCAAGCAGGATACCCACGGCAGTGATTGTGCCGTTGCGGAAAATGGTCTCGATCGGTTCTTCCTTCGGATCGTGCTCGTCCAAGCGGCTTCCTTTCGTTGCTCTTTCCGTCGAGACTAAGTTCTCGAGAATGCTGTTCATCGCCAATTACTCGAGGCGAGCCGTAGGCAGCCGTTTCAGGGTGCGCTCCCTCTCGCTTCCGGCCGCGCAATGTACCTGCACGGCGAACTTACAGCGGCGAAAAGGTGCTGCGGCCACCATGCGACGCCTCGGACGCGCACGCCCTCTGTTCCTGGCGCAGCCCTTGCGGAGCGTACGCGCAGTGATCCTTCTCGGTAGCGCATGGCGCGGCCTCCGTTGCGGTCAGACGGGAAGCCGTCGCTGTTAAACGAGACTGTCACATATCGAACATGGCGAACCGTGTCGCACATTGCTTTTCGCAGTGACCCTCAAAAAAAGTGATTCCAGCGAGACGAAGGCGCGTCGGCCCGATTTTGGTGTCGGCCGCATTTACGCTTCAGGTTGGCATGTCGCTTGCTGCTCTATTTCGGAGAGCTGCAGCGGTCCGACCGGAGTGTTTCACATGTAAACGATAATGAATCTCCTAACAGAAAACACTATTATAAGTACATGTGGCTTTTACGCTGGCTCACCTCTCGTGTCAAGCGCTTTGGCGTCCACATATTGGAGACAACACGCACAAAATTTAGAGGAAAAGCTTGCTCTTTCGCCTCTATCCTTTTTATTCCTTCATGGAGATCTAGACATGTACATCAAGAGTCCTCTTCTCGGCTTAACTGCTCTGATGACCGTTTCCGTCGGTCGAGCAGCTGGCGCCGAGCGGGAACCGGCCGAGTACATCAAGATCTGCGACGTCCTCGGCTCGGGATATTCCTATATTCCCAACACCGAGACCTGCCTGCGCATCGGCGGCTATGTCCGTTACGATATCGGCCTGGGTGACGTCCGATCGTATGACAGCGCAAGAACCTCGGACGTGAGAACTGGCGAGGACCAAGGCACTTGGCGAAACAGCACACGCTTCACGTTCAAAACTTGGACCGGCCAGCAGACCGAGCTCGGCGCGTTGACGACCTATACCGAAACCCACGTGAATTTTGGCAACAGCGCTAACTCGCATGACAGTCCTCAGAACTATGATTTCAACAGCGGCCTCGCACTGGCTTCTGCCTGGGTCGAGCTGGGAGGCCTGCGAGTTGGCAAGGAGGGGTCGGCCTTCGATACGTTTGTAAGCTACGCTGGCGACGTTCTCGATAGTATGCTCGTTCCGTCGGCCGGCTTCGACACCAACGTGGCTCAGTACCACTTCGACGCCGGCAACGGCATTTCGACTGTGATTTCGCTCGAACAAGGATCGGGCTCAGCCGGTACTATCGACAGCTATATTCCGCACGTTGTCGCCGGCTTGAAATACACGCAAGGCTGGGGCTCGATCACCGGCGTCGCGGCTTATGACAGCAATTACGAAGCTTTTGCCGGCAAGATCCGCGTCGACGTCGCTGTCACAAACCAGCTGTCGCTGTTTGGACTCTTCGGCTACGGTTCCAATGCCAGTCTCAACGAGGACTCAAACGGCGCAATTGCCAATCATGGGCGCGGCTCGTACAAAATCTGGAACGGCCAGTGGGCTTTCTGGGCGGGCGCCACCTACGAGTTTGACGAGAAAACTTCGTTCAACCTTCAGGTCTCGGGTGATCAGCTCAAGGATGCTGGTGTGGCTGCAAACGTCGCCTACATGGTCGTTCCCGGCTTCACGGTCACAGCCGAGGTCGATTACGACCACTACGGCAACTCTGGCCTCGGCCCTGCCGAGCCTACCGCCGTCAAGGGCACGAGCAAGCCGAACAGCGTCGGCGGCATTCTCCGCTTACAAGGCTCATTTTGAAATCTCTCCAGTCGCGAGCATGGCAAAGGCACTTGCCTCGACAACGCACGCATGGAGAGCTTCGTTCGCCATCTTGAAGTCTGCATCGACCGTCCACGGCCCATCGTACCAACTAGAAACTGAAAGTTATGAGCCCTGTGTACTACACCTAGCCCTTGACCTGCCCGATGAACCGGCCAGGGGCCGTCAGTTCAAATTCGGGGCCGCTTAGAGGGCAGTGTGAGGCCGTGTTAGGTAAGCGCCACTGCAATGTCGAGGCCGCGACACGCCTGTCGCTTTGGACGGCTGGAATTGCCCTTCGCGGCGCCATTCATTCTCTCAACATTTACGTGATAATGCACGCTGAGTCCGAGCCGCGTGGCAGCACCCATCCTAGGTCACTATCGGGGGGCCTTAAACCTGAACAGCTCCATCGTCGCGGCTGCTGCGGAAGCAGGAGCTATCACTGGGACCCGTACTGGTGCTTGTCAGCCGCTGAGCCGCTACTTCGTCTTAGGAAGAGCATTGTCCTTGCCAAAAGCCGGCCAGTATTTCGAGATTGCCAGTGTGGCGCCGGCTGAAGAGAAATGACCATAGTCGAAATATAAAAACTCTCCTCTATCGGAATAGGCGCAGCGTCCTGCGCTGCACAGGAATTTCAGCGGATCGATGAATGTGGCGCCTTTGGTAAATGAGCGCACACGTTCGTTGATGTCGGGGTCCATCGCGATCGGCCAGGACGTATCGTCCAGATTTTGGCGCTTGGCGAAGAACGCAATTTTCCGGACGTCAGTTGGGAACTGCGGAGACTGGCCGATGACAAACACGCGCACGCCCAGGGCACGAAGCGTAGCGATTGTTTGCTGAAGACCGTCGAAACCTCTGACCTCATAGTCACTCCATCTACCGCTGAGGATAACCGTCTTGATGTCCGCTTCCAAGATGACGTCCAAGGCCTTGCGATTGAACCGGACACAATCAAGACGATCGTAAGGGTAGTAATAGAGTATCGGCGCGCAGCTGGCGTACGTATATTCAACGATGTTCGCCTGCAATCGATTTATGTTAGCACCCAAGCCGGAAACATAGTGCGCGGCGAAGGAGTCGCCCCACAAAAAAACCGTTGTTGGAAAACCGCTGGTGCGCGTGCAATCCTCCATATTCCAGCTTTCGATCCGGCTGGTGCCCTCGTTGAAACAGATGCCATTCCTCCAGTCCCCGACGGAAATGCGCCGCTGGACATAGTCCGGAAACCGTTGCGGAAAGCCATTGCCGAGCGCCCCCGCCGCTCCGCCGGCACAAAGGACAACGATCGCGAGCGCTGAAAAGGCGAAGATAGGCCCCGGGGAGGTGAAGGCCCTCTTCTGTCGAAACGGCTGCTCTACAAACTTCCAGGAGAATGCAGCCAATGCGAGGCTTGCCACCAACATCGCACCGGTCATCAACGGATCGAGTTTTTGGAACGAAAGATAGTGCGCGAACGCATTGAGAGGCCAGTGAACAAGATACAACGAATACGAGATGAGCCCAATCCAGACCAGCGGCCGGACTTCGAGCATGCGGGTGGCGACCGTCGAGGGGGTATTTTGGCCAACATAGATCAGAAGGGCCGTTCCGATGCATGGATACAAGGCGTTGTAGCCTGGGAACGGATCACTCGCCGAAATCGCGAAGAACCCGATGGCGAGAAGGCCAAATCCGGCCACCCCCACCGACTCCATCAGGAATCGGTTGCCCAGCGGCGAGGGGCATTTGAGCATGAGCAGGGCGCCCAACATGAGTTCCCAGATTCGGGTCGGCAGCAGATAGAATCCGGCGGTGGGTGCCAGCGATGTCGCCATCACCGCCACTACGAAGCTGCAGAGAATTATCGGAAGAAGTGTCGTCAGCCAGCGCTTCCCGATGTAGCGATAGATTAGGAACATCAGGATTGGTGCGAAGATGTAGTACTGCTCCGCTACGGAAAGCGGCCAAGTGTGCAACAGTGGTAGAAGCGCGGCATCGATAGAGAAGTAACTTGACGTTTTCCAGAAGAAAACGTTCGACCAGAAGGTCGAGGTAGCTATGATGCTAAGACTGAATCCGCGCAGATCCGGTGGCAGAAGAATGAACAATGCTGCAATGCAGGTGAGAAGCATCACAAAGACGAGCGCCGGCAGAATGCGCCGGGCACGGCGCCAGTAGAAGTTGACGATGGAAAATTGGCCGCGTTCAAGGTCATCCAGGAGGCTTCCGCTGGTTAGGTAGCCGGAGATGACGAAGAAGATATCGACCCCGCTAAAGCCACCCGGGATCGCCGAAATTCCGAAATGAAAGAGTACGACCGGAAGTACAGCAACGGCCCTAAGGCCCTCGATATAGCGCCTATATTGCATCCAGCGGTTCCTTTTATTTTAGATCAGGACGCGATTGGAAGCTTTCAATCTCCGGTAGGAGTGCTGCCGAGATAAGGGCGGTATCAGCCACCTTTATCCGTCCCGAATGTTCTGTAAGTTGCAACTGGTACAGAAGCACGATCGCCATCGCCGGCCTTGACGGCCTGATTGTCGAGCAGATCGCGCGGATCGTTGACCATCACGGCCAGGTTATGTCCTGTCGAACAACCAAGCGGCTGTTTGAAGGATTCTTCATTGGGTAAGGCACCATATGAGGGACAGACCGGCGGACGGGCGTGATAGACAATCGCCTCAATTCGCACTGAGCCGGCGTCGTGTTGATCGCGCAATTGAATGTTGTCTTCTTCGATTGCCAACTGCCTGGCCTGATGGGCTACCCCTGCGCTGAGCTGGGGCGAACCGCTGATGAGGAGGTGGATGGCATCGAACCGGCCGCGACTGGCCTTGTCTAGGAAAACACGCAAACGCTGCCGTTCGGAAGCGCGCAGGCTTTGCAACGTCAGGACGGTGGTCTCCTCTCGGACAAGCATTGGTGCCGATGGTTCGACATCAACTGGCGTAGTGCTTGTGCAGCCACTTACGCTTGGTGCCAGAGCGACAAAGAGGATTATAAAACGCAACATCTTTGGATGACACTATTCGATGATGAAGCCGAGACCGCCCTGGGCGCTTGGCGCGCCCGCACGGATAGCAGCGCGGTCTCGCGGGGGACTTGTCACGGAATTCGTCGGAGCGCCCCCTCCGTTCAAAGCCGGTGCCGCCCGCTCGGTCGGTGCGCTCATCTGGTTTGGGTTGGAGCCTGGTCTTACAATGTAAGGCGTAACTAGAATGACCAGTTCTGACTCCTCTTTTTGAAACGAGGTCGAGCGAAAAAGCGGTCCCAGGATCGGCAGTTCTCCGAGCCAGGGAAAGGCCCTGACATCATTGTTGACGTTCCGCCTGATTAGACCGCCGATTGCGAAGCTCTGGCCGCTGGCGAGTTCGACGACCGTATCGGCTCGGCGCGTGGAAACTGCCGGCACGGAAATTCCGTTGATTTGCACGGCACCTTGCGTCGACAGTTCACTGACTTCGGGCGTTACGTGAATGTTGATTTGATTGTTGCTGAGAACTGTCGGCACAAATTCCAGACTGACGCCGAAGTGACGGAATTCAACCGATACCTGCCTGTTTTCCTGCAGGACAGGAATGGGAAATTCGCCGCCCGCGAGAAAGCTGGCCTTTTCACCCGACATAGCGGTGAGGTTCGGCTCAGCCAGGACGGAAGCTATATGCTCCTTGGCGAGCGCGTCGAGAACCGCGCTGACGTTGACGGCACCGTTGTCGAATCCGATTTCTGCTGTACCGCCACCCTGGGTTGAACCAGACCCAGCGCTTGCAGCGCTTCCGCTTAGAACGCCCACTTTGAAATTGCCGATTTGACCGAAGGCGGACAAGTTGACGCCGAGTGACTTCATGGCGCTGCGTGAGACTTCGGCTACGCGCACGCTGAGGTTAACTTGCAGGGATCCAGCGACCTTGATGTTGTTGACGACTTGCGCTCCGTCGCCCAGATATTGCTCAGTGACTCTTTTTGCGGTGTCGGCGACCTCTGCGTCGGGCGCCGTCCCGCTAAGGATTGCGCCGCGCGGCGTATAGTTGACGCGGATGGGATAGTCGCCGACCTGCTCCCGCAACATGGCGCGTAAATCCCCGATCGGTTGCGTGACAACGATACGCAATTCGGCGAGAGGCTCGCCATTGCCATCCAAGGCGAATAGGCTGGTCCGCCCCGATTTCTTGCCAAAGACGAAGATTGTTTTGCTCGATGGCGCCTGAAAATCCGCGATCGTGGGGTCAGCAACAAAGATGGTCGTGGCTGGCGCGGGCAGATGAACGGTCTCCCCGAGCGAAGAGGAAAGGGTCAGCGTGGCGTTGATGCTATTCGAAGCCGCATGCGGCGGGCCTTTGTCCTGCTTGTTTTGCGCCGCGACACCAAGTGGGAAAGTCACAATAAGCGCGCAGAGGAGATGGCCCAGGTAACGGGGAACTGCAGGTCTTGTAACCTTGTTGGCGATCGCCCGCCAATTGAGCGCATGGCAAGGATGTTGAAGGATCAGCAAAATAGATCTTCTTTCGATTCGACAAACTATGCGGACGAGGCGTCAGTCAATTCTAGGATGTAACCAATGCCTCGGATGGTCTTGATCCGTGGCGTTGCACCTGATCTGGTCAGATGTCCCCGTAAACGATAAATTCCGACTTCAAGCGCGTTGGCAGACACGTCGTCGTTGAATGAATAGAGGTGATCTTCCAATTGCGCACGGGGCACGATGCGGCCTGCCCGGTTAAGCAGGTGCTCTAGAATACAGAGTTCGCGACGTGCGATCATCATTGGGTGCCCATCAACGAAAACCTGGCGGGCGACCGGATCAAAGTCGAGATTGCCAAATACGAGCCTCAGGTCGGTCATCTGTGTCGCCCGGCGCAGAATGGCTCTCATTCTGGCAATAAGCTCATCGGTAGAGATGGGTTTGAGCAGAAAGTCGTCCGCACCACCGTTGAAGATCGCAATTCGCTTATCGAGATCGTTAAGGCTGCTCATAATGACGGCAGGAACTGAATGCCCGTGGGTCCTCAACTGCCTCAGCCAACCCAAGCCATCGCCATCTGGCAGAGCCAATTCCAGCAGGAGAATTTCATAGCTGGCGCAAGAAAATGCACTCGAAGCCAGTTCCAGAGTACCAACGACATCAACGACGAAGCCGCCATCCCCGAGCGCAAGTCGCATGGCGCGCGCAAGATCCGCATGATGATCCACGAGCAGCGTTCGCATTTCATCTCCTCTCGAAGAGGGACGGCCCATCGAACGCGTCACCGGCGGCCATCTGATCGGAGCACACGGCGCGCAACTCGTCGCAGCTCTCGGAACTGGTCCGAGTCGGAGGGACATGCAAGTCGCTCGGTGGCAATAGGCGCGGGTGAGGACCAACTGACGGGCTCAAATACGCCGGTCGGCGAACCCACGAGGCCAGCAACCCGCGTGCGATTTCTCGTTGCATCATCTCTCCTACGTGCAGCCCCTGCGCTCGCAAGGCAGCGTCGCGGCTCAGAGCCCGATTCCCACAGAGGGTAGGGTTAGCTTTCGAGAAACTGATTGAACAAATCGATTATTTGGATCGAATGCATCCACGGTATGGATGCAGCGCACCATCTTCAACGACTGCGGCGTCCTGATGCACTGTTGTGTCTGTCGTGCTCTGCTTTTTTCGCTGTCCTTCAAGGCTGGCGAGCCTGGTGGAACCTGCGCGTCATTGGCTTGGTAGCTTGAATGCTCAACAACGGAGCGCCCTGCGCAAAGCCGCTCTCATTTCCAAAAAGCCTTGCAATCTGGTTGGAGCACTTCGCGCTCGACACCAAAATAGGCGAGGAAAACTGACGTCTGACAGGGATGTACATGCAACAGCCGATTTGCGGCACCAGCAAACGACCGCGTTCAGGCTGAAGATCGACGACCAACGGCTCCTCGATTTCCGCACCGACCGCTTTTACAAGCTCTTCCTGTGCGGGCGGATGCCGGCAAACAGCAGCACAGGGTCAGCGAAACCGGGAGCGGGCCTGCTTGATCGCCATGATCACATTGCCGCTGTCGCGCGTGCGGAGCGGAATGCAATCGGTCCAGCCGGCGGCAATCCGGTCAGCACCATCGTCTGCACGAAGCTCCCTGACGAAGACGTGCCCGAATGCGCTCAACAAAGCCGGGCGGCGGATCTTTCCAATCGCCGAAGGTGCGGGCTGGCACCGAGCGGCGAACTGCGAACTCATTCCTGCCCGGCGGCGCTGGCCGCCGCGAGCGTCGATGCGGACCCAGCCGCTCCGAATCCTCCCACAACACGATGAGCGCGTCGCGGACATCGCTGCCGTAACAGCGGCTGCGGCTCTTGCCCGCAGACGGCCTCTGCTCACGACGGTTCATAAGACGGATCGCGCGCTTGCGAATAATAGCCGGTTACCGCCTCGAACTCATCCAGAATGCGCCGCTTGTCAACGCCGCAATAAAGCTCCACGATCGCCGCTTCACCGTGTCGCCATGCTGAGCCGCGCCATCCTTCCCCCGAACCGGAATGGCACGACCTGTCCATCCCCTTTGGAACAGGACACTATTGGTAACATTTTGCTTGAGGCAATGCGGCTCGTTGCCTTCCTTTTCGCTGACCGGAAGGGTACCGGAAGTCGTCTATCGCATTTTACCCGCTGAAAGCGGCAACACCTCGACCTCAATCGCAGATCATAGGAAATAGACGATCGCGTCGGGGCCTCAGCATCGGTTCACCGGGTTTCCGTCATCGACTGAAGCGAATTGCCCCATCGACCGTCACCGGGTGGGCCGCGATACGTCGCCGTGTATGATTAGCGAGCGCACGTAGCGGAGCCATAGCTCTCCACCCAGCCATGTTCCCCTAGTTGGAAAATGTCCGGCGGACCAGAGGTGCTGTCGTCAGCTTTTCCTGAATAGCGGCCAAGGCAATCCCTACCAGTCCATCACCACCTTGCCGGAACTGCCGCTCTTCATCGCATCGAAACCGATCTGAAAATCGTCGATGCCGATGCGGTGGGTGATCAGGCCGGAGACATCCAGCGGACCCTGCACAAGCGCGATCATCTTGTACCAGGTTTCGAACATCTCGCGGCCGTAGATGCCTTTGAGATGCAGCATCTTGAAGATGACCTTGTTCCAGTCGATCTCGAAGCCGGTCGGCGCGATGCCCAGAATGGCGATCTTGCCGCCATTGTTCATGGTGTCGATCATGTCGCGGAAAGCGGGGGCGGCGCCTGACATTTCGAGGCCGACGTCGAACCCCTCGGTCATGCCGAGCACCGGCATGACGTCGCGCAGCTTTTCCTTCGAGGCGTCGACGACATGCTGGACGCCGAGTTTCTTGGCTAGCGCCAGCCGCACCGGGTTGATGTCGGTGATGACCACTTTGCGCGCGCCGACGCATTGGGCGACGAGCGCGCCCATGATGCCGATCGGCCCGGCGCCAGTCACCAGCACGTCCTCGCCGACCAGATCGAAGGACAATGCGGTGTGGACGGCATTGCCCAAGGGATCGAAGATCGCGGCGATCTCATCGGGCACATCGTCGGGGATCGGCACGACATTATGCTGCGGGATCGCCAGATACTCGCCGAAGGCGCCTGGACGGTTGACGCCGACGCCGAGTGTGTTGCGGCACAGATGCCCTCGCCCGGCGCGACAGTTGCGGCAATGGCCGCAGACGATGTGGCCTTCGCCCAATACACGCTGGCCGACCTTGTATTCGGTGACCGCTGCGCCGAAATCGGCAACGGTGCCGACGAATTCATGGCCCGTCACCATCGGCACCGGCACCGTCTTCTGCGCCCACTGGTCCCAATTGTAGATGTGCACGTCGGTGCCGCAGATCGCCGTCTTCTTGATCTTGATCAGCACGTCGTTGGGGCCGATTTCCGGCACCGGCACCTCTTCCATCCAGATGCCCGGTTCGGCCTTGGCCTTCACAAGCGCCTTCATCATGTTCGACATCAGGATTTCCCTATTCCGTGATTGCGCTTCTGGCGAGATAGCCTGCACAACGGGAAGGTAGGCCACTAACTCGTTTGAACGTCCGGAATGGTCAGCCCCGCCTGCTCGGCCTCGCGGCGCAAATTCTGACGGGGCCTGGGGCCGATCTGCTGGATCACCAATCCGGCTGCCAGTGAGCCAAGGTCGCCGCAAGTCTGCAGGTCGCGGCCTTGCGTGTAGCCATGCAGGAAGCCGGCGGCATAGAGATCGCCGGCGCCCGTCGTGTCGACCAGTTCCTTGATGGCGGTCGCCTTGATCACCACGGTCTCGTCGCCGCGCACGATCACCGAGCCTTTTTCCGAGCGGGTGACGGCGGCGATCCGGCAATCCTTGCGGATCTGGGCCAGCGCCTCGTCGAACGACGATGTCTGGTAGAGCGACTTGATCTCGTGGCTGTTGGCAAAGACGATGTCGACCGTGCCCGAGCGCATCAGGTCGAGGAATTCGTCGCGGTAGCGGTCGACGCAGAACGAATCCGATAGCGTCATCGACACTTCTCGGCCTGCCGCGTGCGCCAGCTTCGCCGTCTGGCGGATTGCCTCCTTGGCGCGCGGCGGGTCCCACAGATAGCCTTCGAAATAGGTGACCTTGGCGCCAGACGCCTTGTCGGCTTCGACATCCTCAGGGCCAAGCTCGACGCAGGCGCCGAGATAGGTGTTCATCGAGCGCTCGCCGTCGGGCGTGACGAAGATCATCGAGCGCGCCGTCGGCGGCTCACCCTTGAGCGGCGTGGTGCCGAAGGCGACGCCCTGCGCATGGATGTCGTGGGCGTAGATTTCGCCCAGCGCATCGTTGGAGACCTTGCCGAAGAAGGCGGCGCGGCCGCCAAAGCTGGCGACGCCGGCCGCCGTGTTGCCGGCGCTGCCGCCGGACGCTTCGATCGCCGGGCCCATGCGGCTGTAGAGCAGTTCGGCGCGCTGTGTGTCGATGAGGTTCATCGCGCCCTTGATGATGCCGTTGGTCTCGAGGAATTCCTCGTCGCACTGGGCGATGATGTCGACAATGGCATTGCCGATGCAAAGCACGTCATAATCCGGCATCAAAATCTCCGCCAAAACCCGAGCCGGCTTCTTGCCACGCCGGCCGGGCGTGGTCTCGCGAGTTGAAATGGGTTGCCGCATGCGCTTGATCCAGCCGCCCTCACGCAGCTGCCGGTCCGGCTTCACGCAGCAAATCGTCAGCTTTGTCCGTCTTCTCCCAAGTGAACTCAGGCTCTTCACGCCCGAAGTGTCCGTATGTCGCCGTCTTGCGGTATATCGGCCGTAAGAGATCAAGCATCTTGATGATGCCTTTCGGTCGGAGATTGAAAACCTCGAGAACAAGGCGCTCGATCCTTTTTTCCTCGATCCTTGCGGTTCCGAAGGTATTGACCATGACAGAAACCGGACTGGCCACGCCGATCGCGTAGGCAAGCTGAACCTCGCAGACCTCTGCAAGGCCGCTGGCAACGATGTTCTTCGCGACATACCGGGCGGCATAGGCCGCCGAGCGGTCAACCTTGGATGGGTCCTTGCCCGAAAAGGCACCGCCGCCGTGACGCCCGGTCCCACCGTAGGAATCGACGATGATCTTCCGTCCTGTGAGGCCGCAGTCGCCGGCAGGCCCACCGACCACGAACCGCCCTGTTGGGTTGACCAGAAATCTGATCCCCGAAGTATCCAGGTGGGCCGGCAGGACCGGTTTTATGATCTCCTCAATGACGCCTTCGCGGACCGTGGCTTGTGAGACCGCTTCGTCATGCTGCGTTGACAGGACTATGGTATCCAGCGCCACCGGGCGGAGCCCTTCGTAGCGTACCGACACTTGAGATTTCACGTCCGGACGCAGCCAGCCAAGCTGTCCCGCTTTCCGGACCTCGGCCTGTCTTTTCGTCAAATGGTGAGCGAGTTGGATCGGCAGGGGCATCAATGTATCCGTCTCGTTGCATGCGAATCCAAACATGATGCCCTGATCCCCTGCCCCTTGCCCGAGATCCTGCCCTCGTCCTTCATCAACGCCCTGGCTTATGTCGGGCGACTGCTCGGTGAGGGCCAGAACGACGGCGCAACGTCGACCATCAAAGCCAATCGCATCATCGTCGTAGCCAATATCGAGTATCGTATCGCGGGCGACTTGGCTGTAATCGATGTGGGCATGGCTGGTGATCTCGCCAGCCACAACGACCATCCCCGTCTTCACCAACACTTCACAGGCGACGCGCGCCTTCGGATCGGTGCGCAGGACCGCATCGAGAATGGCATCGGAGATGTTGTCTGCCATCTTGTCGGGGTGTCCCGCGCCGACGGATTCGGAAGAGAACACGAACTGCCTGGTCATAAAAATGCCCTCGCTTCAAGTGCTGGAGTTAGTGAGGAGTTTCTGGATTGGGGTGGCTTATCGGTCGCGGATGCCGGGAACATCGAACGCAGTGCAGAAGTCGGCAACGTCTCTTCGTACGCTCGCATGAACTTCCTGGTCATCGGGCTGGCGGCAGACCGAGTCGATGAAAGCGGCGATCTGCACCATCTCCGTTTCGCGCATGCCCATGGACGTCACCGCTGGTGTCCCTAAGCGGATGCCGCTTGTCAGCGCCGGATGCCGCCGGTCGCCCGGGACCATATTGAAATTCGCAATGATGCCTGCACGCGATAAGCGCTCCGCATAGGCTTTGCCTGACAGCGGCCGGTCCCGAAGATCAAGGATCAGCATGTGATTGTCAGTGCCCCCAGTGACGAGTTCATAACCTCGCTCCAGAAGCGCCTGGGCCAGAGCCTTGGCGTTGTGGACGATCTGCTGACCGTAGACACGAAAGGACGAGTTCGCTGCTTCCTGCAAAGCGACGGCAAGCGCGGCGATAGTATTCATATGCGGTCCGCCTTGCAGAAGAGGGAACACGGCGCAGATTGTGTTTGCTCTTCGGATGATGGAGGGGCTGATAACGGTCTTCATTCCTTGATAAAATGAAGCCACCCCGGGGACCGCGTCGACTTGTGAGAGGTGCTGGTGACCACATCGCAATGGGACACGGGGTTCGGATGCACTCCTGCGACAACCAGGCCGCAGATGTGGGCGATGTCAGCCACCAGATACGAGTTCACCTCCGAAGCAATTTCGGCCATTGCCGCGTAGTCAAAAATACGCGGATAAGCAGTTCCGCCGACCCAAATTAGCTTCGGGCGTTCCCGCTTGGCGGTCTCGCGCAAGTGGTCATAGTCAATTTGCTGTGTCTTTTCGTGCAGCCTGTACGGGACGCGCTGATAATCGCTGCCGGAAAAATTGACGGACCAACCGTGAGTCAGATGGCCGCCTTCGGGTAAAGGCAAGCCCATGACTTTGTCACGGGGGCTCAAAAGCGCGCGATAGACAGCCTGGTTGGCTGGCGAGCCTGAATAAGGCTGGACGTTGGCGTGTTCACTGCCAAATAGCGCTTTCAGGCGCTCGATCGCGAGGGTCTCAAGCTCATCGACGATCTCGTTTCCGGCGTAGTAGCGCGCACCGGGGTATCCCTCGGCATACTTGTTGGTGAAAATCGACCCGGTCGCTTCCAACACCGCCGAGGAGGCAAAGTTCTCGGAGGCGATCAGTTTGAGAGTTGTCCGCTCCTGACGCTCCTGTCTTAGAAGCAGTTCGTGAACGCGGGAGTCGACGGCGGCTAAGTGAGGCCGCCCGTAAGTGTCGGGCTGCGCGATGGCGCCGCCGGCGGAGTTATCCATGGTAGTCGCGCTCCATTTGGACTGATCTATTTCACGATCAAGCAGGCGGTCCCTTCAACCGCGCGTCTTGTATTGCTTCCAGGCGTTGTAGGTCTCTTTTATGATGGCCATCATCGTGGGGCAGGAGATCGACCACCAATTGAGCCAGCCCGCCATCCTTGCCTCCTGCTTGCATATGGTACGAAGACTGCGGACGTTGTTCGTTGCAGCAAAGAAAGTTGGCTCTGCCCAGCCGCCGAACGTGGCGTCGAACCTGCTCGCGAGGCAGACTGGTAATATCGGCCAGCTCGCCGACGGTTAGATCCGCATGCGCGCAAAGGCCCAGGATTCGAAGGCGATCAAGATGCGCTGCCGTCCTTAGGCGATTTACCAGTGTCAACATTGGTTGGCATCAACCCGGACGGGATGCAGCAAGCCGCTAGCCCTTCTATCCCCATCAATCCGCATGAGACCTCTCTCGTCATTTGCTGTAAATCCGCTGGTATGGATGCTAATGGAAGATGGATCACAGTCCTTTCTACGACTAAGACGCCAGATATTGGGGCTAATGTACCACCTGACAGGAGACTACACTCACGAACATTATGTGAATTTTTTTTAACGTTGCTGAGAATCAAGGGTGAGGTTTGGCGAATGTCTCGCCGTCGACTGTCGAATCCTGCCCGACGGGATTATGGGGTGCGTAGCCTGCTTGTCCTTTCCACATGACCAGCGACGATGGGGCGGAGGCGGCAGACATAGCTCTGGAGCATGCTGCGGTATCTTTGGCCTGAAGCCGAGGAAGGCGGACCGTGGCTTCCGCGCCGCTGCCGGGAGCCCGCGAACAGGCCAAGTTGATCAGCCGGGTGTTGCCGTCATAGAGCGTGAGACCCAAAGCTGGCCAGCCGCGCCCTGAGGCTGACGCACCGCTCAGCGTCCACCTTGCTCTCGAAGCCCATCGGCATAGCGCCGATAACGACTTGACCGCGTGCGTGTCGACGAGCGATCGGTGAGCGCAAGGATCGAGGGTGCAGTGCAGGATAATGCTGTTTTAAATCAGCGCTGTTTTCAGCCGACTGCCTTGAGCGTGGGCACAAGGATATAGGCCCAAGGCAGGAGATCATCGTCTGCTGTTCGGGAGGCCGCCCTGGGCGCGCGACAGCCGTTCCTTCGGCTGCGCCGCTCCGCCACCATCCGCGCCGTGCCTTCCGGAGACCATTCCCGCTGCCGGCCGGCGCCCGTGAAAACCTCGACCCGGCGCACCGGCTCGAGATGGCTGGGCTCAGCGTAACTCTGAAGTCGTCATATACCGAAGCCTTCACAGACTTCGGACATCCCCCTCACAGTCCGATCCAGATGGCGTCAGGAACACCGCTGCGTTGATGCGGATGAACCCCTGCTTGTGCCACAATGACCCTTATGTCAGCGCGCGAGCCAAAGCTTCCGCGCAAGGCGACGGCTAGGATAAGGCAATGCCGACGAAGGGCACATTGCTTGCCACACTCTGGAATGATGGCATGCTCGGAAGGCCTAGGCTTTGCTCAGGGCCGCCTGCAAGGCGCGCTTTGAGGTTATTCACATAGCCTTCTGCGTAGTCCTGCGCCGTCGAGACCGAAAGATCAATGCCTGCCGCCAAGGCCTCTTCCATCAGGTGCTTTACGAGCCCATTTCGAATGGCCAGCTTGACCTCGGGGCCTGCGATAAGGCCGATCGCCTGCGCGGCCATATTGAGGCCAGCTTCCTCCAGCGCTCGCTTCATATCGCCTCCGTTAATGGCCGTACGCAGGAGATTGGCTGCTTGCGACTCAGCCTCGAGAACCATCGAGGCAAGATCGGCTACTTGTCCGAGGCCCGGAATGAAGCTGAGCAGTCCCACCGCCGTTGCCGCCAAGTCGAGCACTTTCG
The DNA here is from genome assembly GCF_004022985.1 of Mesorhizobium sp. M7A.F.Ca.ET.027.02.1.1. Taxonomy (NCBI): domain Bacteria; kingdom Pseudomonadati; phylum Pseudomonadota; class Alphaproteobacteria; order Hyphomicrobiales; family Phyllobacteriaceae; genus Mesorhizobium; species Mesorhizobium sp. M7A.F.Ca.ET.027.02.1.1. The sequence continues at coordinate 57,397 of NZ_RZOL01000003.1, forward strand.
TCTCGATTTTGAGCACGGAGTCGACGACGTGCATGACGGCCCCGCCGTTCTTTTTGGCTGACTTAATGTCAGGCTGGTCCATCAGGCCCATCTTCATGTCCGCGACGGCATTCTGCTCTTCTGCGGTTTGGGCGCCGTGGGTGATTGGCTGCTGAACGTTGCGGTTCGCAGACGACATGTTTGTGCAAAAATGGGCAAAGTCTTTTTTGCTGATATTGCCGGAATCAACCGTATGCCCGCCGCCAAAGTCGAAGAATTTATGATGGGTCTTATAGCCCGTGATCGAATTGTTCAGGAGGCCAAACAGAAGAGGATCTGAAAGGAGCTGAGAGGCTGCTTCCCGCACTTTCGGATCAAGGCTCTTGTCGTCTTTCATTTTCGCCAGTTTGTCGCGAGTCAGAACACCGCTTCCAAAGAACGTGTCCTGATGGTCCTTGATCATCTCGACCGTATTCAGCTCAGTTTGCGTGAGGCTCATCGACGATGAGGCGACTTGCAGGAAATCCTCTTTGTGCATCTTCCCTTTCGAGCCACCGCACAACTGGTTCCAAGCATCGGGGTGATCGAGGAAATATTGCGCCGCCGCAATGACCTGGGGCGGAAATTTGCCGTTTTTCGATTCGCCGCCGACCATTTTCTTGAACTCATCCAGACTCAGGTCCTTGGACAGATTTTCGGAGTACCGGTAAAACTCCCGCAAGGCATCGCTCAAGGTCATGACCGAAGGCTGCAAACCTCCGCTGCCGTCGGATGGTATGTAGT
>NZ_RZOL01000400.1:0-5559 GCF_004022985.1 Mesorhizobium sp. M7A.F.Ca.ET.027.02.1.1
CCCCTCTGCCCCGCCAGCCTCCCGCAAATTGCAGCGCCTTGCCTTCACCGATGCGAGAGAATGTTGACCAGCCGGCCGAACGGATCGCGGACATAGAAGCGGCGCACGCCCCAGGGCTCGTCGGCCGGTCCGTATTCGATGGCGAAGCCCGCCGCTTTCATGGCATCGAGCGCCGCATCGACATCATCGACCTCGATCGAAAGATCCGGCACCGGCGTTTCGGAGCCGCCTTGCGCCATGAAACTGACCTGGACATCCATCTTTGCTTGCGAGCCGTAGGTGGCGATCCAGCCAAGGTCCATAAGCACATCGAGGCCGAGGACATCCTGATAGAAACGCTTGGCCGCAGTGGCATCCGATGTCTCGATATTGGCAACGATGCGCCGGACTTTCATCGTCGGTCGCCTTTCAAGCCGTGCGCCGCAGCGCCGTCACCTCGATCTCGATCTTCATTTCCGATCTGTTGAGCTGGCAGACGATCATCGTCGCCGCCGGCCTGATGTCGCCGAACGTCTCGCCGAGGATCGGGAAGACCACGTCCACGAAGGCCTGGTCAGTGATGTAGTAATGCGCCCGCACCACGTCGGCCATCTCGAAGCCGCCGTCCTGAAGCGCCTTGCCGATCGTCGCCAGGCAATTGCGCGTCTGCGCCTCCACCGTCTCCGGCATCGTCATCGTCGCATAGACGTAGCCGGTCGTGCCGGACACGAAACACCAGTCGCCCTGCACCACTGCACGCGAATAGCCGGCGGTCTTTTCGAAGGGCGAACCGGTGGAGATGAGTGTGCGCATGGGGCCTCGCAGGATTTGGTGGCCATTTTGCCGGAAAAGGGTAGGGTGGGTCATGGGCCAGAGGCCACCAATTGTTGCCACGAGCCGGAGCTAGGACGGTGGAGATTAGCCGAACCCTGGCGTCTTCGTCATCCTATGGCGAAGCAAGGAGCGAAGCGAAGCGGCGCAGACCCCTGGAGCTGCTCCGCAGCCCAAGGGATCCATGCCGCGACTTCAAAGCGTTGCAGCGGTTCAGAATTCTGCTCCGCCGCGCCCTCCGACAACCGTCACGGCATGGATCCTCGGGTCAAGCCCGAGAATGACGAAGGCGTGGTGGTCGCTGCCGCGTCTAGTTCCCCAGCGCCTTGTCCAACGCCGCCTTCACATCCGCCGGCCATGTCGCTACATCAGGCCACGCCTGCGGCTGGCCATTGTCGCCGCGGCGCGCAAAATAGAGCTTGTGCTGGGCCGGGTCGACCGCCATGAAGCCGTCATTGCCGCCGCAATTATGCGGCACGCAGCCGCTGGCGTAGAAGGCGCCCGAAGCGGCCTTTTCGGTACCGCCGCCGACCAGCAGGCTGGTCGCCATGTCGGGCATGTCCTTGCCGAGCAGCTTTTCCGCTTCCTTGTAGACGGCCTCGTTGTGGAAGGCGTCGATGATGTTCTGGTACTTTTCCGGATCGATGTCTTTCCAGTCCGTGCCGGGTTCCGGCATGTAGGTCAGATTACCCGAAATCGTCAGCCCATCGGTCGGCGACCATTGCAAAGCCGGCTTCTCATCCCCCGGCAACAGATAGGGCACGAAATAGATGGCGTTGTCGGACACGGCCGAGGGCGGCGCGCCGCACTGGTCCTGGTCGACCGTGGTGCTCTGGATGGTGCCGCCTTCCGGTTTCCAGACGATCACCGTCGCCGGCCCGCATTGGTTGCCGCCGTCGCCGACATCGAACAGCGCCACCTTGACGCCGCCGACCTCGACTATTTTGTCGAAGAAGACGTCATAGTTGGTGGCCAGCTGCTTGCCGTCATAGGCAAGCACCTTCTCACCGTCCTGTTCCGGTTGGGTGATGGTCAGCGTGCCGCCCTCGAAAGGGACGGGCGCCTGCTTGTCGTCATCGGCAGCGTCGGCGGCGTTCGTCCCCTGATCGGCGGACGGCTGGTCCGTCGCCGGGGCCGGCTGGGTGGCGGGTGCCTGTGTCTGCGCAAACGCGCTCACGGTCTGCCCCAGCAACAAGGCCAGCCCGCAAACGCCGGCAAGAAGCAAACGTGTCAAGACTGTCCCTCCACTCAATCGCAACGAACCCGGCGCAAGGAAGGCCTGAGAGCGGCCGGGCCTCCGCCTGGAGTGTGTACCGCTCAGGCCCAGGGGCGCTGTTCGGCGTTGCGCTTCTCGAACGACGCGATGGCGCCGGCCTTCTCCATGGTCAGGCCGATGTCGTCGAGCCCGTTGAGCAGGCAGTGCCGCTTGAAATCGTCGAGGTCGAAGGTGACGACACCGCCGTCGGGACCGCGGATTTCCTTGGCCTCAAGGTCGACCGACACCGTGGCATTGGAGCCGCGCGAGGCGTCGTCCATCAGCTTCTCAAGATCCTCGGGGCTGACGGTGATCGGCAGGATGCCGTTCTTGAAGCAGTTGTTGTAGAAAATGTCGGCGAACGAGGTCGAGATGACGCAGCGAATGCCGAAGTCGAGCAGCGCCCATGGGGCATGCTCGCGCGATGACCCGCAGCCGAAATTGTCGCCGGCAACCAGGATCTGCGCCTTGCGGTAGGCCGGCTTGTTGAGTACGAAATCCGGGTTTTCCGAGCCGTCATCCTTGTAGCGCATTTCGGCGAACAGGCCGGTGCCGAGCCCGGTGCGCTTGATCGTCTTGAGGTAATCCTTCGGGATGATCATGTCGGTGTCGACATTGACGATCGGCATCGGAGCGGCGACGCCGGTGAGCTTGGTGAACTTTTCCATGGCTTTTGCCCGTGTTTTCGTTGCGGGGGGATTGCTGAGGCACGGTTTACACAAAGCCGGCAGCAAATAAAAGGCAACTGTTCGTGCACGGTGGCACAAGCCAGCCCGATGGTGCAGTCTGGCGGCCATGGCAGAAAACGCACACGTCCTCTATGCGCGTGAACCCGCGCTCGACATCGCCGAATTCCGGCGTGTGCTGGTCGAATCCGGCCTCGGCGAGACTCGGCCGGTCGATGATGAAGCACGCCTGCGGGCGATGCTGTCGGGCGCCAATCTGGTGCTGACCGCGCGTCTTGACGTCGAAGGCAAGCCGCTGGTCGGCGTGATCAGAGGCATCACCGACTTCTCCTGGGTCTGCTACATCTCCGAACTCGCCGTTTCCCGATCGGCACAGGGGCTCGGCATCGGCAAGGGCCTGATGGACGAGGCGCGCCGGCAGCTTGGACCGTCGGTCGCCATCAGCCTGATCTCCATGCCCGACGCCGTCGGCTTCTACGAACGTATCGGCATGAAGCGCATGGCCGACGCCTTCTGGTTCGACCGCAAGGGCTGAGGTCTATCTGGTTGGGGAACGAGAGAAGCGCGCCTTGCCTTCTCCCCCTGTGGGAGAAGGTGGATCGGCGCGCAGCGCCGAGACGGATGAGGGGTGTTCCAGCGGAGTGAGGCGTTGGCGTTCCCTGGAACACCCCTCATCCGTCGCCTTCGGCGACACCTTCTCCCACAGGGGGAGAAGGAAACGCCAACGCTCAAATCACATTCAATTCCCGGAACGCCCGCCCCTCAGCCACACGACCATAGCCAAACGCCGAACAATCCACCGTGCGATAGCCGCCATGCACGATCAGTTCGGCCAGCGCCTTGCCGACCGCCGGCGCCTGCTGCAGGCCATGGCCGGAGAATCCGTTGGCGAACAGGAAATTGCCGACTTCGGGATGCGGGCCGATCACCGCGTTCTGGTCGAGCGTGTTGTAGTCGTAGTGGCCGGCCCAGGCGCGGGTCGGCTTGATTGCCTCGAAGGCGGGAATGCGGGTCGCCAGCACCGGCCAGATCACCTCTTCGAACAGCGGCCAGTTTACCTCGAAGTCACCGGGATCGGGTGCGCGGTCGCCTTCCTCCGGTTCGGCGCCGCCGGTGAGGTAGACCGAGCCTTCCGGACGGACATAGATGCCGGAGGGATCGACCAGCAGCGGCATGTCGGCATATTTCTCGCGCGCCTCGAAGACGAAGACATTGCGCTTGCGCGGCTCGACCGGCAGCTCAAGCCCGGCCATGGCAGCCACCTTGCCGGCGTTCGGGCCGGCGGCGTTGACGACGATGCCGGCCTTCAGCGTCTCGCCATTGCCGAGGCTCACCCCGGTGACGCGATTGCCGTCGCGCGCGATGGCGGTGACATCGGCGGTGATGAAATCGACTTTCTTCTGCCGCAGCGCCTTGCGGAACAGCGTCAGCATCGCATGCGCGTCGAACCAGCCTTCGCCGGTGCGGCCATAGGCGCCGGCTGAAATGCCCTCGGTCGACAGCCACGGGAACCGGCGCACCAGCGCATCGGCATCCTCGAGCACGATGTCGGCGCCCTCGGCCATCTGCGCCTCGTGATTGCTCTTGAGGATCGGCAAGCCGTCCTCGCCGGCAAGGATGAGGTAGCCGCCTTCGCGAAAGCCGATATCGGCGTCGGCGCCGAACTCTTCCTTCAGCCGCCGGAACAGCTTTAGCGTGAACTGCGACAGGCGGATGTTTTCCGGGATCGAGAATTGCTGGCGGATCGAGGCCATGGACAGCGTCGTTGCCGCATGCGCGAATTGCGGATCACGCTCGACCAGCGCGATCGTGCCGGAAAACCCTTGCTCGCGCAGATAGTAGGCGACCGAGGAGCCGACTATGGCTCCACCGATGATGACGATGTCGTAGCGCATGTTCTCTCCGATCCGGCCGATGGTGTCCTTCACGCCACCGGCAGAATGATCTCGAAGCGCGTGCCGCGTTCGCTGTCAACCAGCGCGATCATACCATCATGCGCTTTCAGGAGGGCCAGCACGATGCCGAGCCCCATGCCGGTGCCGCCCTGCTCGCGCCGCGTGGTGAAGAACGGTTCGAAGATGCGCGCCCGGTTGCTCGGCGAAATGCCGGCGCCGTCGTCGCTGACCAGGATGCTCGCCTTGCCGCCGGCGCTCGTAGCCGAGACAGAAACCGCCGTCGCGCCGTGCCTGGCCGAATTGTCGATGAGATTGGCCAGCACGATAGCCGCGTTCTCGGCCGATATGCGCAAGCCGATTTCGCCGCCGGCTCCGACGCGAACCGCCAGCCTGTTGTCGACGGGCAGCAGCGCCAGCGCCGCACCGAGCGATGTGCTTTCGCCGCTCGGCGCCAGGTTTTCGGCGCGCGCCAAGTCGAGCAGGCGGCGAACCAGCAGATTGAGCCGTCCCGCATCGGTGACGATATTGTCTGAAAAGCGCCGCCGCTCCGTATCGTCCATCGCGCCACCGGAATCGCGCAGCAGTTCGGCCGCGCCCTGGATCGCCGTCAACGGCGATTTGAGCTCATGCGACACATGGGTGGCGAACGTCTGGATGCTGTCGGAACGCGCCTGCAGTTTTTCGGCCATGTCGAGGAAGGCGGCGGAAAGCTCCGCCATCTCTCGCGTGCCGTGATGGTCGAGCGGCCTGATCGCCGCGCGGTCGCCGGCGGCGATGCGCTCGGTTCGGTCGATCAGCGCATAGATCGGCCGGCTGACGGTGCGCAGGAAAACCAGGCCGATGAGCAGCGTGCCGCCGAGAATGGCGATCGCCGCCAACGTCACCTTGCCGCGTTCGCCATAGAGATGTTAGA